>NZ_JALNZY010000003.1 GCF_023229105.1 Sulfurimonas sp. | reverse complement strand
GCGGATAGGTTCTGTGCTTAGGTTTTGATCTGCTCTGACGCTTACAGTTACATCCATTAATACAGAGCCGTTTTGTTCAGGAGTTGTAACTTCAAAATATGTTAGGGCTACAGCACATGGGGAGGGGTTTGTATATATGTATTGTAAGCTAACATTTACATCATATATTCCATTTATCGTATAAGGAGTTATTGTTGTACAAGGGCCTCCTTTTGCAATAGTTAACATAGCCAATTCTGCGGCACTTTTAGCATGGAGTGCTATCTGCTCGTAAAGATATAGGTCAACTGTTCTTTTGGCTGTCTCTGTAGTTAAAGAGAGTGATAAAGCCATAATTGTAGAAAGTATAACAATGACGATTATTGCCGTTATCATGGCAAAGCCTGAACGCCTTTTTACAAATGTACCTCTTTTTTTATGAGGATTTGTTTTTAAAATACTGTTTTTTCTTTGCATAATGAGTAATCCTCTATCAAGTCTGTTTTTACACATACCTGTATTTTTATGATTGAGCCAACAGCTTTAAATCTAAAAGTATCGACATTTTCCATAATGACAGCCTTTTTTCTATTGGCATCACTATATTTTTCTCCCTTCCATGGTTGATAATCATAGTAAAGAGTCAGATTACCATCTGCTGGAGTATGAACCACAGCATAAGCACTCCACGCTAATTGATAATACTCATAAACATCGACACCGCTAAAGTTATTGTCAACTCCGTTATCACCTCTTGTTGGGATAAAAACGCTCTCTTTCCCAACAGCTGGATCTCGCCGCACTGGGTGCATAGTACCATTGTGGTCGGTTAAAGCACCATTCCATCCATAGTTATTAATATCACTGTCAGAACCGATAAAGTATAGTGCAGCATCATTTATGCTGCTGCTATTTCCATCTGATAATATGCCTATTAGGGTATTTATTGCCGTTGTATCGGTCATGGGAGATACTAAAGTATTTTGAGTTGATAAATTTAAATCAATAATTCCACTCCACAAAGGAGCAGAATCTCCACGAAAACCGTCTATATCACTTCCTATCCACTCTAAAATAGTGGCAGTATTTCCATAATTAGAACTTGCTAATGCTTGAAAATCATTTGGATTTCCACTATTTTTTCTTGCTATAACAGAATCTTTTATACGGTACTGAAGTCTTGAAGCTATGCTCTCAACTGCTGCTTCGCTTTGAGATTGAAGTCTGTTGTTTACGCTTGAGAGTATAAAACTTCTGTATGTTTGAGATAAAAGTTCAACTCCAAATTTTGCTAAAATTCCCATAATTACGATTACAAAGATGAGTTCTAGGAGAGTAAAAGCAGCTCTGCGCATTAAAATCTTCTCTTATGGTAAGCTACTTCGCCGATGTTTGCGCTGTATATTTTTAAAGAAGTAAGCAGTGTAGTGCCATCATTTTTATATATTGATGCATTTAACTCTTTTACATCATTACTATTTAAACCTTTTTTAATGCTTATTTTGCTTTTGTACTCTTGTTTATATCCAGAAGCCTCCGCTGCTGATTCGTCAAACAAATCAACCCCATGTACACTCCTGTTTAAACCAAGCCCTGTTGCTTCAGCATTGGTATAGTTTACACCAATGCCAACATTGCTATCTAGACATCTTCTGTTTACATGACCGGGTCTTTGTCTAGTGGTAGCATTACAATTACCATCGACATCAACGACTCTTGAGTATCTGCTAATATCGAAATCTTCTATAGATCTGTTGTTGTCCCAGTAATATGTTGTTGCTTCCATCAACTCGGCAGAAGCCGCAAAAACTGCCTCTTGAACTATGCTATCTTCTATGCCTTTTGATGTGGTTTGCATCATCATAGGCAAAGACATAACTACTATAGAGATAACGACAATAGCAAATATAAGCTCTATCATAGTAAAAGCAAATCTACCCAGAGTAGTTTTTCTTCTTACCACATCAGTCTCCTGTTGGTGGTTGTACTGCCGACACCTTTTGTTGTAGTATTTGTTTCATGTGCTCCACTCCAGCCACCGACCTTATCATATTCAACTTGAAACTCATTTGTCGTAGCTGATGAAACATCTTTATTGTAAATAAGCCACGAAGAAGCATTGTTGTGCATGGTTGTTTTATATGGGTAGCTATTTCCATGATATGTTAAATCTGTAGTAGGTTTCCAACTAATAGCATAATTAGGTGCTGTAGCCGTTACAGTTCCAGTTCCATTTTTTTGAGTAACGGTGCCAATATTTCCATCATTTGGCGCATTGTGGTTTAAATTTATAAACCATCTTGTATCATCAGTCTGCTTTGAAGTAAGCCCGTTTGGCAGAAGATTCTTAGCGCATCCAGTTCCATAACAGTATGCTTCAAAGTAGATATTTGCTGTGTTGTTTGGAACAGTATACCTCTGTGTTGAAGCATGAGTTCGTCCATAAATAAATGTTGTGTTTGTATCTAGTAAGTTATCAAAACCGACTCCATAAACTTCCCCATCAGTTATCTCAACTACTTCAAAATCAGAACGAAATATCATAAAAGGATTATCCACTTTAGTGCTGTTTCTTTCAAAGTTAAACTTAAACTTAAGCGGTGCTGCTCCACTTGTAAAGTTCCCCTCATGGCTTACAAAAACTGCTTGAGCTGCTACTTGATTTTGCTTGGTTGATGTAATGTTGTTATCATCATAAAACTTAATCCTATTTTGTGAGTCACTCCATGAGAGGGGTTTGTTGTTTTTTAAAGATATTGTACTGTTTACATCTTTAGCAAAACACTTTTTAGTGTAGTTCGTAGCTGTAAGATTGTCATCACCAGCAGCATCATATAGGCGAGCGGCTGTGTTTAATTGGAGTGTAGCTGACATGTTTTTATCATTTGAAAGATAGGTAAATCCAGCACTAGAGTTGACTATACTTAACTCATTTGTAAATTTGTTAGGTATAAATATAAATCTTTTAGAGTTCTTTACCATGCAGCCAACTCTACCATTTGCATCAGGAGTATTTGAAGAGCTGTATTCTATACAATCTCCTTTACTGTCTATATAGTCAAGTCCCGCCCAATTATTGTCCGTTATGGTAAATTCAACTTCTCCGACATTTGAGTATCTTAGAAGAGCATCAACTTGACCGTTATTAAAAGGAATAGCCGCGTTTGTAAATTCTATCGGAGTTGCAAGAGTACAACCAACTGGTATGATTAGTTGTGTCGTCGCATTTTTATCTGCTGTGTTATGGATAGATTGGGTGTAGCCTAGAGATGCTAGATTTGGTTGTGCATTTTGTGCAGCTTTAATGCTAAATGTATAAAATTTATTGCCAATGAGTGTTGTATCGTTTACATCCATAGTATAACTAGCTGGACGGATAGCAAAGTTGTCTCTTGAGCAAACCGTTGTAGAATCTGTAACCATTTTAAATACTGCACTTCTGGAAGCTTTTGTGGGCGTTATGTTAAGAGTATATGATTTTTGTTTGTTAAATGTTAGTTCATTCTTGCTCGATAGCAACTCTGTGGCACTTTCACACTCAACCCCATCAGGCAACTCTACAATTGATAAATTCAAATCTCCGCTCCAACTTTTTGGAGTTATGTTGTCATTTTCAAATGATATGACATCAACATCAAAAGATTTATTGACAATTTGTGTATATAGTGCATTTTTACCATCAAGCGGATCAATTGGATCTTTGTCCCCACTTGCAATATTAACAGCACCGCTTCGTACGGTATTATAACTACCGATAACTGGCACATATACACTAAAGCTATTGTTAAAATCTACACATTTACGGATAGGAAGTCCAGTAAAGTCTATGTATAGTTGGCTATTGCGGTAACTTACTAAGTAGGTATTTTCACTAGCGTTTTGATCGCCTACCTCGGCTCTGTATTTAAACTTGGTCTCAGCACCTTTGTCGATGGTTCCACCTGCATCTTTTGTAGCACCAATCCCAAGTAAAAATTTTGCCGTTGCTGTATCTGTGGAGTATTCTGCTGTGTCATCCCCAATTGTATCGGTTTTAGCGCTGTATGTTATTCCAGGAATTGGGGCTATTTGCATTGAACCGCCTACGTATGTGATTTCGTTTGGCTTGTTAAATCTTTTTTCTATGAGAACACTTTTTGCCGGCTCATTATCTTTGTTAGTTATGGTTACTTCATACTCTACTTCATCACCTTTTGCAGGTATGTTTGAGCCACCAATCTTAGAACCATTAAATAAGAGATCTTCAATGTAGCAGACATCGGGAGCGTAAAGCTGTGTGGAAAAAGCAAAAACTCCAGGGTTGTATACATCATCACCGGTGCTTAATGTAATGGTGGTTGATGTTTGACTATTTGAGATAATTCCTAGTGCATCTGTACCTGTTCCTACATTGTAAGTTTTTATATCAATTCCTATGGTGTTGGTATAGTTTGGAGTACGCGTATCACTACCCGTTTGTGTGATAGATGAACCCATAGGATTATAATTACCACTTGATGTAGAAGCTGTTCCATCACCTTTTAGATAGTAATTTGTATTGCTTTTATTGGTAATAGAAATTTTATCTTTTTTATAGCCTATATCGCCCTCACTTCCAAAAATCACAAAAGAGGAGTTGACGGTCCCCTTACTTGGAGTTAAAAAGCCAGATAGATTGGCAGTGACACTTTTACCGCTACTAACAGCATCAAATCCATCATAAACAGTAATATTTTTTAGCGTATCACTAGGGTCTTCATAGACAATAACCATAGCCCAGCCTCCAAAATGACCAGGAGTGTAATTATTGCCATAGGCTTCACCGTCAGGGCTAGATATATTGTTAATATTTGCAACTTGATAAGTACCAGCCCCAGCACTTCTGACAATCGAAGTAACTTCCTTAACCCCTTGATAATACATAGCGTTATTAACAGTAGTATTTTTTATCCAGTTAAAACGATTATTCTGTGTTTCTGCTGTGATTTCTTTATAGGAAGTATCTCCAGGTGCTTTTAGTTTTATGGTTTGAACAGCATCCATATCAGCGCTCGAAGCAGTTCCTTTTATACCGGCTTGCCAATAGAGACCTGCCCATAAAATATTCTCTTTTTTTACACCGTTTGGCAGAGTAAAAGTATAAGAGGTAGAGTTTACGATAGTGTTGTCTGAACTATCACTTCCTAATTTATGAAATAAAGTGTCTAGATTGTTATTGTTTTTATCGCTATCTGGTTCTGTGCAATTACTCCCGCTTTTTTTACATAAAATAGAGTTTCCTATTATTTTCATATTTCCATTGATGTTAGCTTGAAAGATTTCTGTAAAATCACGAGGGTTATTTTTAGTATAGTCAGCACAAAGGCTTAGTTTCTCTTTGTATGTGGTGCTTCCTATCTTATATGTAGCATAGTATGCTTCTGCTGAAAAGTTTATAGTAGCAAGATTTTTAATATAAACACTATGCGTAGCTCCTTTAGCATAAGTGCCTGTTCGATATACGATACCTTTGTTAAATAAGTTTAAGTCTATAAGTCCATAGAGAGGTAAGTAGTCATTTAGTGTTGCACTAACTTCTGCTTCATCACTATCTTTTATTGTAGTTTTTCTATCTCCATCAATACCGATTTGATTTAAGAGGTCAAATTCAAGACCCTGAAATGCATGAATTATAGTTGCATCTGTTATTGTTGAATTACTTATATTTTTAATAGTAGTTGTAGTAGTACACCCAAAACCAAGAAGTCCATGACAAAAACCCAAACCGCTTGTTACCGGCTTTTCATAACACATATTGGCAGCATTTAAATAGTTGGTGGTTAAAAAAAGTATAAAGAGTGATTTTAGTAAAGCATTGTGTACCGATTTCATGATATTTCCCCATTTTTTTATAGCGAATAAAACAATATTAGCAAATATATGATATGTGGATGCTTAAACAAAGGTAAAAAAATAATTTTTTATATTAAAAATAATTATTTTCAGGAGCAGGTTGCCAACTCTTGTTGTATTCAACAGAGTTTAGCACGACAAATTTACAAAATTAAATAACCTACTTTTTCAAAAAATCAGAAATCTTCTCAGCTACTCCATACTCAGTGGAGTCGCTTACAATTACCTGAGCGGCTCTGTTGTTGTCGGTATTGAAAATCATAGGACCGATAAAATTTATTACCGAATTTTCTATAGGTGTTTGAATCAACATAATGTTTAAGATGATGAGATTTGAATTTTTGTCTATTTCTAGCAGTTTTTTGGTGTTAGCCGGAACTTCAAAATCATACTCTCTTAGAGCAAAAGGATCTATTAAAGTAAAGGAGATGTGCTCCTTATCTACAGATTTCATTCTCATAAAAATATCGTCAATTTTTTCTAAAACTACTTGTTTTACATCTTCAAAGCCTAAAATAGGCACGCAAACATCAAACTTCATTAAAACCCCTCTTGTACATTTTTTTATTGTAACACTTTAAGCATAAAATATACCTAGTTTAATGAGTGTTATATATGTTTTAGATAAAATAGCACCCTATTTACAAACAGGAATAAATTTAATGAAATTTAAAACTTACATCATAGTTGCCATACTGCCCTTAGTATTTTTCTTTAGCGGCTGTTCAAAAGAGATAGAAGAGTATAACAAGCCCGCTATATATTGGTACTCTAAGATAACACAAAGTGTGTCAAAGGGAGATTTAGAAAAAGCAGACAGCTACTATAGCTCGCTTCAAGGGGAGCATATAGGCTCCCCGCTACTTCCTGAAGCTACAATGATACTAGCAATTGCTCACATGTACCATGAGGAGTATCTTTTGAGTGAGTATTTTTTAGATGAGTATATAAAAAGATATGCAACTCCAAACGAGAAACAAGAAGCAGAATTTTTAAAGATAAAAGCAAAATATAAGGCACTTCCAAATCCAAGACGCGATCAAGCTCTCATAGACGAGGCAATCGCAGAGGGGGAGAAGTTTAAACTGACCTACCCAGAATCTATGTATTTCGAGATTATAAACACAATGCTTATACGCCTGTATCTCGCTCAATATGTGCTTAACGAGGAGATTTCAGACCTTTATGAGAGGCTAGATAAGCCAAAAAGTGCGAAGTATTATAAGGATATAAACCCACAGCCATGGATTGTTTCTAAAGATGTAGATAGAGCGGTTGCTCCGTGGTACCGTGCTTGGTTTGAGGGAGACGGAACGTCGAGTTGGTATGATTTTATGATACCTGATATGAAAAGTGTTGTTTCTAGAAGTTCTATAGCTGAGCAAGACGCGCAAGGAGATGATAATGAAACTAAGTGATTACAGTGAGTTTCCCGCAAATATTCCCATAATAGCAGAGGATGAACTCTTCTTGTATCCATTTATGATCTCTCCACTTTTTTTAAGTGATGAGAACAATATAAAAGCGGCAACAAAGGCGATTGAAGAGAGTTCTTTAGTTATTGTCTGCTCTACAAAGCCCTCACATGAGGGGGAGAGAGATTTTGACTCTCTTTATAATGCAGGTGTTGTAGGCTCTATCATGAGAAAGGTTACTCTCCCCGATGGAAGGGTAAAAGTTCTTTTTCAGGGTTTGGCACGTGCTAAAGTTGCTTATAAAGTTTCAGACAATCCGCTTATAGCTCATGTAGAGGTTATAAACGCAACAAATGTAAACTCTCTAAAGATAGATGCAATCCTTGAAGTGCTTCGAGAAAAAGTAAGAACGCTTGCAAGTGTTAGTAACTATTTTCCTCCGGATTTGCTTAGAACCATAGAAGAAAACCATGACCATAATCGCATCATTGATCTTATTTGTAGCACCGTAAAGCTCAAAAAAGAGCAGGCTTACCATCTTTTTGTGGAAGCAAATACCGAGAAGAGGTTTTTGGATTTAATTGAGTACCTAATTGATGAGATAGAAGCAAACAAGCTTCAAAAAGAGATTCGCTCAAAAGTACACACGCATATTGAAAAGGTAAATAAAGAGTATTTTTTAAAAGAGCAGTTAAAGCAGATTCAAAAGGAGCTTGGAAGCGATACCTCGCGAGATGAAGAGATAGAGGAGTACCGTAAAAAGCTTGAAGCTAAAAAGGAGAAGATGGATGAGGAGGCGTACAAGGAGATACATAAGCAGATAGAGCGATTTTCCCGAATGCACCCAGACTCTTCTGACGCCTCCATGACGCAGACCTATTTGGAGTGGGCTTTGGATATTCCCTTTGGAGAGGAGAGCAAAAAGAAGCTCAAAATCAGTGAAGTGCAAAATCAGCTTGATAAAGATCACTTCTCTTTAGAAAAAGCAAAACAGAGAATAACAGAGTTTTTTGCCGTAAAAGAGTTGATGGAGCTACGAGGCATCAAGGGAAATTCTGGTGCGATTATCTGTTTTTGGGGACCTCCGGGCGTTGGTAAAACCTCGTTGGCAAACTCTATAGCAGAAGCGCTTAAACGTCCTCTGATAAGAATCGCTCTTGGCGGACTAGAAGATGTTAATGAGTTAAGAGGGCATAGAAGAACTTATGTCGGCGCAATGCCGGGGCGCATTGTTCAGGGCATCATAGATGCTAAAAAAATGAATCCCGTAGTTGTGCTTGATGAGATTGATAAAGTAGCAAAAACAGGCAGAGGTGATCCTACAGCGGCTCTTTTAGAGATACTTGACCCTGAACAAAATAAGGAGTTTAGAGACTACTACCTTAACTTCAATATTGATTTAAGTAAAGTAATCTTTATAGCAACCGCTAATGAGGTGGGCCGAATTCCCGCACCGCTTCGTGATAGAATGGAGTTTATAGGAATAAGCTCATACACTCCACAGGAGAAGTATGAGATAGCATCAAGATACCTTATTCCGCAAGAGCTTAAAAAACATGGACTACGAAAATCAGAGCTTAGCATCTCAAAGCCTGCGCTTAAAGAACTTATTCACAGCTATACGCGTGAAGCAGGTGTGCGTAATCTTCGTCATCGTCTTGCAAATATGTCAAGAAAAGTTGCTCGTGAGATACTCGAACATCCTGAAATTAGTAAAGTTTCTTTGACTCTGAAAAATCTTAAAGAGTATTTTGATAAAACTGTATTTGAGATTGAAAAAACAACAAGGGTTCCCGTGGTAGGAGTTGTTAACGGTCTTGCATGGACGGCAGTGGGCGGTGATGTCCTAAAGTTAGAGAGTATACGTATAAAGGGCAAGGGAACTATGCAGCTAACGGGTAGCCTCGGCGATGTAATGAAGGAGTCGGCACTTATTGCATACAGCGTGGTAAAAACATTAATAGATACAAAAAAACTAAAGATAGATGCGCAAAATATCCCGCTAAGTATCAAAGAAAAAGAAGAGAAGACAGAGATAGACCCTAGTGAAGTTTACAAACGTTATGACCTTCATATACATGTGCCTGATGGGGCAACACCAAAAGATGGACCGAGTGCCGGGATAGCTATGGTAAGTGTTATCGCTTCAATTTTGAGCTCTAGAAAAGTACGCTCTGAAATTGCAATGACTGGTGAAGTTTCACTAAGTGGAGATGTACTTCCTATAGGCGGACTTAGAGAAAAACTTATTGCAGCACACAAGGCGGACATGAGTAAAGTTCTTATTCCTTTAAAAAATTATGAGAGAGATTTAGAGGATATTCCAAAAGAGGTTAGGGACGCTTTAGAGATAATCGGGGTAAGCAGAATTGAAGAGGTTTTAAAATACGTTTTAGTGTAAAACCTCTCTCTTGCTATAAAGAGAGTGCTTCTATCTTTTGAGTTAGTTCGCTATTTCTTATCGGTTTCATTAAAAAGCCGTTGGCTCCAAGCTCTAAAGCTTCTGTTTTTTTAGTTTCATCCGTCGTAAGTACGATAATTGGAACCTGTTTTATGTTTTCATCGCAGCGTACAACTTTAAGCATCTCCAAGCCATTCATAATAGGCATAATGATATCTAAAAGAATGAGATTAATATCACCTCTGTCTCTTATGATATCGATAGCTTCTACTCCATTTTTTGCTTCAAGGATTTCTTTTACATTTGGGTTTTTCGTAAGCATTGATTTAAGAAGCTTGAGATTTATCATATCATCATCTACTGCGAGCACTATTAATTCTTTTGACATTTTATATTACCTTTTTAAACATATTTATTAAACAGAGATTGAAGAGACGCTCTGTTTACTACATTATTGATGATTTCATCTACATATTCTTGCTGCTTCGTGGCATCTTTGTTCACGGAGTCATCAATAAGAACTATATGAGAATCAAGACCGTTTGAACTGCTTAAATCTCTGATGCTTGAGGAGATATCTGCTATATTTAAGTTACTATACTCCTTGTCAAAAAGCACGATTTTATAAGAGTGATTCTCTATCAGTTCTTTAAAATCTATAAGTGAAGTGACAACTTCGCAAGTAAGTCCCATTGTTTCTATGATTTTTGTGTAGAGTCTTGTTTCAAAGTCGCTTTTTTTTGCTAGAAGTATATCTGCTCTATACTCTGCTTTAGCTGGAAGCTCTACTGCTTGTTTTTCTATAATAACTTGCTGCGAAGCATTGATGCTATTTTCTTTGCGTTCTTCTTCCTCTGCACTGTTTTTTGTCAAATCATTAACTTCAACTATATGGTTTGCTAAAAAGTGATTTAAAACAGAGATGATTTCCGAACGCACCAAAGGCTTGGTCGTATATTCATCAAGTCCTGCGGCTAAAAATTTCTCTCTATCGCCCTTAAGCGCATTGGCTGTAAGAGCAACAATGGGAACATGAGGCTGGTTGTAGTCGTTTTCCCACTCTAAAATCTCGGCTGTTGCTTCAACACCATCTAAAAAAGGCATCTGAATATCCATGAAAATCATATCAAAATTTTCATCTTTTCGTTTTTGAAAAGCTTCAAGGCCGTTATTTGCAATAGTAACACTCAGTCCTAAATCTTCAAGTGTTCTTTGGATGAGTTTTTGGTTTATTGTATTATCTTCTGCAACTAAAATGTTTGCAACAAATCTTGATGTATTAAGGTCAAATTTTTTGTGAGGGAGGTTTTTAACAACTTGTATTGATACATCTGACTTAACATAGTTTTGAAGTGTTTGTCTTATTTTTGAGGCATGCAGAGGCTCATATAAAATTTTAAATATATCAATACCTAGAGCATCTACTTTTTTCATTAAGTTTGATTTTGTTAAAACAATAAGTTGCTGAGGTAATTTTGAAAGTTCGCTAAGAGTCTCTTTATCTACATAATCATAATCAACAAAAAGCAAGTTATAGGTTATATCTTTTTGAAGAAGAGCTATTTTACTAATATCTTTAAATGTCGTATATCCGACACCAAAGTAATCAAGATACTCTCTTAAATACTTATCCTGCTTCTTGACTTTCACTGAATCACTTAGAATAAGCGCCTTTAGGTTGTTAAAACTATCTTTAGTGCTCTGTGTGTGTGCCTCAACTTCTTCAAAATCAAGAGTAAAGAAGAAGGTACTACCCTCTCCGACTTTGCTAGATAGTTCTAGTTTTCCGCCCATTAATTCTATGAAGCTGCTAGAAATTGTAAGCCCTAGACCAGTACCGCCATATTTACGGGTAATTGATGTGTCAGCTTGTGAAAATGCTTCAAAAATTCTTGATTTGTGTTCTTCTGTTACGCCGATACCGCTATCTTGAATCTCAAATTTGATACGTGTTTTTGCAGCTTCGTTAGACTCTATTTTTCTTATATTTACATTGATAGAACCTGCGTTATTGGTAAATTTAACTGCGTTTGAGAGAAGATTTATGATAACTTCTTTAAGTTTTGTAGGATCTCCTTTGAGTGGAAAGTCTAGGTTAGGGTCAATAAAGCAGCCAAGATTGATATGTTTTTCACTCGCACGAACAGCATATACTTCAACTGCGCTTTCAAACTCCATCATTGGATTAAAGGCGATGTTCTCAATTTCAAGTTTATTACTTTCAATTTTAGAGAGGTCAAGAATATTGTTGATAATCTCAAGAAGGTTTTCAGAACTTTTTTCAATAATATCGACAAACTCGCTCTGCTCCTCTTGCAAACCAGAGTCTTTAAGAAGTTCGGTAAATCCGACAATACCGTTAAGCGGAGTACGAATCTCATGCGACATGTTTGCTAGGAACATGGATTTTGCTTCATTTGCTTCTTGGGCAGAAATTTTATCTTTTTTTGTCTGCTCAATAATCTCTTCAAGGAGCTCATAAGCTAAGTCTGTACCTTGAACTGTTTGTAGGTCAATTTTTCTATCTTGTGAGTCATAATCCTCTGCAACTTTTTTTAGGACACTCTCAAGGTGCTTAATATTATTTGCAATTTCAGTTGAAAGAATGTATCCAAGAGCAGCAAGAATAATAGCTATTATCCAAACCCCAAAAATTATTGAGAGCATCTGCAGGGATTCTTTTTGTATCTCTTTTGCTCTGTTGTTGACTGCATTAAGAAGTATGTTTTCAGCTTGAGAAATTATATTGATTTTCTCAGATAACATGGTAAACCAATCTTCAGAGGAGATCTCATATTTTCCGCTCCTTGCAAGCGCAATAATTGCTCTTCTTTGAGTGTTTATATCCTCAAGTAGCTCTTGGGTGTCTTCTGTTTTAAATAGTTGATTTAGCTCATCTGCTAGGTTTGTGTTTTGTATCCCTTCATAGTTTATTGCGTCTGCTCTGCCTATAATAGAAATCCATACATTGAAATCTTCACTTGTTAGTTCAGCCGAACTAGAGATGATATAGGACATATACCCTCTCTCAACTCCTGATGCCTCTTTGGCATTAACCATAGACATGTATAGATTGTAAAAATCATTAATCTCTTTATCGGTTTGATTTTCTGTAATTTGTTGCAGTTGATTGATAAAGTCCTTTTGCATTGAGCTATATATATTTGTAAACATCTCCTTAAATTCAATCTTATTTTCGTCTACAAGTGCTCTTGTTGATCTGATTTTCTCAATAGAAGCAGAGGCGCTTTGCATGTTCGCACATGTCAAGCAGGCAGGGTTGTCATTATTGCCTTTGTGATTATGCAGAAGTTTGTTTTCATCTAAGTATTTAAGATAATTTTCTATTTTTTTATCAACGATTTCTCTTTGTTTATTAAGAGTTTTTAGGACATTTTCATTTTTGTTTCCAAGATACATGGCGCTCATACCGCGTTCTCGTGCTAGGTTGCCGACTACCTCATTTAGAAATTTGTTTTCGTCAAGCTTGTTTTGCAGCTGCTGTGCATCTTTGTATTGTGTATATGAGTTATAAACAAAATAGCTACTCATTGTAAGTAGTACGATGATTGGTAGAAGACTTATAAGTTTTAATCTATTTTTTAATCCAAGCTGCATCACTTATCCTTTATAATTTGAAATAAGATTTAATTTAGAGATTATCTTTTGGACAAGAGCTTTAAGAGCTGTATCCTCGGTGGAGTTAATGATAGCCTTTAGCTCATCGTCAAAATCATGAATTCTCATATTTTCGCTCATACCGCTTAGTTTTATTGCCGCACTTTTACATGCAGCCGAGTCCTTATTGCTTGCAGAGTTTATCATGGAGTTGCAAAGAACCTTCACTTCATTTAGGTAATCTTCAAACAACTCATTAAAACTCTCTATGTCTAGACCTATCTCATGGGCTATTTTGTTTTTATCGTATGTAAATGCAGCATCAGAAATATTGTGGCTCTTCTCAAATGCCCTTAAGTCCTCATCTATAATTTCATCTTCTATTGAAATATCTTCATAGGTTATAGCGTCTTTGTTTAAATATTCATCATCTGCGAGTTCAGGACTCTCTATAAAATCAGGGACTATAGACTCCTCAACATTTGCGCTAGGAGTCTCTTCTTTTATTGATAAGGTAAACTCATCTTCAAACTCTTCTTCTGCGTCCTTTGATAAATTAGATTCTTTGATTGTTGAATTGTCTGTTTTGGAAAGTTTATTTATGATGCTATAGAGTCTGTCAAGATTTATCTTAATCTCATCATAATCATCTGACGAATTTACTTTACTTAATGCATCTAGGGCATCTTCTATTCTTAGATTTGCCGCAACACCTTTTAGTTTGTGAGACTGTATTTTTAAGCTGTTTAAATCACTCTCTTTTACAAATGTATATAAAGCGCTCTTAAAACTGTTTGCCTGAGCAATAAAATCCTGAATAAACTCCTCAACTAAGTCGATAGGCAAACCAAGCTCCTCTGAAGCTGTTTGCGGATTATAGACATAGTTTACAAAAGGGTTTTCATCTTCACTCTCGGGCAGGCTTTGCTCTTTGTGTGGCGTCTGCTCTATAATTTCTTTGCTTTGCTCAAATAGAAGTTCAGGCATAAAATTGCTGTCATCTTTATCTATTTGAGCATCAAGAGATAAATCTATATCCTGTACTGAAGATTCAGCTTCATCATAATCTAACTCATACGGGTCAAAGGAGATTTGAGGCATCTTGTTTTGTAATAATTTTTCTTTTAAAGCTGATTTTTGAGCACTGTTTTTAGAGATTTGTTGGTTTTGTTCATTTGATAAAGCTTTTATATTGGGAAGATTTATTCTATAAGCTTTTTTTGAAGGATTTTCAACCAGATAGATTGTGTTAATCTCTATCGCAGTAGTGTAGTTCTTGCCTTTTACATTGATTATAACTTTAAAATCAACACCTTCGTCATTGCATGTGATATAATCAATCCAGTGCACATGCTTAAAGTTATGAATATAGCCTGGAGATTTTACAAAAAGATCCGCAAAATCATCCGCTTCATTCTGAAGCTCTGCCATGCTAGAGAGACCAAGAGCCTTTAAATAGCTCTCATCAATCCCTAAAAATTCTTTTTTATGATTATAGATTAACATTTAGACCCTTTTTGGTTTGTTTTATTGCTGAATATTTTTTCGTGGAGAAGGCTTACTTACTGAGATAAAACCCGTCATCTGCTCTTGCTTGTTAAAGATAGGGGCAATTTCTATATCCACCCAGTAGTAACACCCATCTTTACGGAGATTTTTAAGCATACCGTTGTAAACTTGACCGCCGTGGATTGTTTTTTGTATCTTTTCAAAAGTTCCAGCTTGAGCATCAGGATGTCTGATTATATTAATATTGCGGTTGATGAGTTCCTCCGCCGTGTAGCCAGATATCTCACAAAATTTTCTATTTATAAAAGTTATATTACCTTCTAAATCGGTTTGGTAAATAGCAACCTTTCCTTTAAAAATATACTCTTCATCTTTTGGTATGATTTTGTTCATAAAAAACCTTTATTTAACAACTACTATTTAGTTTAGTTGTACTGAATATAGCATTAATAATTTTAAAAAAGACTTATTTGTAAATATTTTTTATTGTATTAGCATCTTTTATGTTCAAAATAGAACTTATCTCATCAATACTAACGGCGCTTAATGCTTCAAATGTGCCAAAATGTTTTAGCAGTTTGAGTATCTTTGCTTGCGATATGCCTTTTAGCTCTAAAAGCTTGCTCTGTTTGTCTAATTTTAGTTTTGTTTTTTTATGAAAGCTTATTGCGCATCTGTGGGCTTCGTCTCTTAATCTTTGTACCCACTGAAGTCTTTTATCGCTCTCTTTTAGTCTAAAAGTATCGCTTTTTGTGTGAACAATATCGCTTGCTTTTCCCTTTGCACGATGCGCTTTCGCGTCTATTTTTTCTTTTGATATGGCAATAACGTCTAAAAAAGTACCGCTTGATTGCAAAATCTCAAGAGCAAGATTTAAAAGTGTCGCTCCGCCGTCTAAAATCCATAAGTCAGGAGGAGAGTTTTTTGAAAAACTGCTTACTCTTCTTGTGAGAGTCTCTCTCATCTGCGCATACTCATCTTTTGCTTCTAAATGATATGTTCTGTAGCTTTTTTTATCAAACTCCCCATTTTCAAATACTGCCATAGCTCCAACTGTTGCAACTCCCGACATGTGGGAGTTGTCAAATATTTCTACTCTTTGGGGAAGTTTTTGCAGAGAAAAAAGCTCTTTGATTTGAGTGAGTATCTCATTTGAGTTTTGTTTATTATCACGCCTTAAAAGCTCTGCGGCATTGATAAGAGCTAAGTCGATAAGCTGCTTTTTATTTCCTTTTTTAGGCACTTTTATCTCTGCTTTTTTTTCAAAAAGAGTTGTGAGATAACTCTCAACAATCTCTCTGTCGCCAAAATCAGATGCTACTAAAATCGGCGCTATAATCGGAGGTTTGCCGCTAGAGTAAAAATCCATAAGAACTCTTTGGTATAGCTCATCTTCATCATATCCCTCATGTATCTGTATATAGTCATGTGAGGAGGAGATTATCTTACCCTCACGCATAAAAATACGCACGACAACGGCTCTATGTTGTGTCTGAGCGAGCACAAAGATGTCGTAGTTTTCATCGCTTGCAAAATCTATCTCACTCTTAATCTCTGAGCGCACGATTCTTTCGCATCTATCTCTAATATCTCCGGCTTCTTCAAATCTTAAATTTTGGGCATAAAAGTACATCTTCTCTTGCAATTTTTTCAGCAGTAATTTTTTGTTTTGAATCAACTCTTTTGCTAAATCTAGCTCTTTTGCATACGCCTCCTTGGAGACATCTAGCTCACATGGACCTAGACATTTGTTTATCTGATGGTAGAGACATAGTTTTTTTGATTTTAAACTTCCCTTCTTTTGAACAAGGCGGCATATCTCATAGATAGAGTCCAAAATATCTCGTGCGCCCACCGAGTAGGGACCATAATATTTGATGCTTGGGGATTTTATAATTTTTCTTGTTATCTCAAATCTAGGGTACTCCTGTGCATTATCTATGTATATATAGGGGTACGTTTTATCGTCTCTAAGTAAAATATTGTATTTTGGTGCGAGCTGTTTTATAAGTGAGTTTTCCAATATAAGCGCATCATGTTCGGAGTTTACTACTAAGTAGTTCATGGAGGCGGTTTGTGAAATCATTTTTGTGATGCGCATAGAGAGATTTGGATTTGGTTTTAAGAGTGGCGCAAAGCTAAAGTAGCTTTTTACCCTTTTTGCTAGACTTTTTGCTTTTCCTATGTAGAGCAGGTGTCCCTCTTTGTCAAAATACTGGTAGATTCCCGCAGAGTCGGGCAGCTGCTTGATTGTCTCTTCAAGCTTCATCGGAGTTCGTTTTTTTTATAATCTCTTGAATAGCACGAGCCAAGGAGTTTAATTTTTCATCATGTAAGTTTATCTCAAACTCTCCGCTAGAGCGCTCTTTGTATGTAAGCGAGTGCGAATCGGTGCAATGTGGTTTAAATATTACTTTTGGTTTATGATCAACATAGACTATAACATCTTCTATCTCTATGTTAAAACACTCAATGAATTTGTCGGATTCTAAAATCATTGGAGATTTTAAAATCATTTTAATGGTATTTATAATATTATCTTTGTCATATTTATTTAGTGTAGAAGATATCGTAAAGTAAAGTTTGTTATTTTTTATAAAACCATATTTTATGTTATTCTGTATGCTAGGCAAGAGAGAAGATTTTAATCTGCTAACGCACTTATTCTCCAACATTTTACGGTATTGAGGTTTATATTGAATAGAATTTATAATTTGACTAGCATTTTTCATATAGCAATTATAACAATGTTTTTGTTAAGTTTGAGTGGATGTGGATATAAAGCAAATCCATATTATTTAGAAGAAGCGCCGCAAAGTGATAAAAATATAAAGTTTATTATCAAAAAAAGCGATAACAATGAGAGCAACAGATGAAATATGACGTAATAATCGTAGGCGCAGGGGTAGCAGGACTTTATGCAGCTATGCACATTCCTCGCACAAAAAAGGTTCTTATAATCAACAAAAGAGAGACCTTTAAGTGCAATAGTTTTTATGCGCAAGGTGGAATTGCTTTAGCTATTGATAAAGAGGATATCCCCTTGCATATACAAGATACTCTTGATGCAGGAGCAGGACTTTGTAGCGAAGACGCCGTGAGGGTTTTGAGTGAAAGTTCAAGAGCTATTATCGATGATCTTATAGCTAGCGGCTTTGAGTTTGATAGAGATAAGGATGGAAATTTGCTCTACACAAAAGAGGCGGCGCACTCTAAAGAGCGCATACTTCATGCCGGCGGGGATGCAACAGGCAGGCATTTGCACTACTTTTTGCTAGAACAAAATCCACATCCTATGTTAGGTGATGCAAGAGTGGTAGATCTGCTTATAAAAGATGGCGAATGTTACGGTGTAACAGTGCTAGATCATAGACAAAGCAGAAATATATACGCCGATAACGTAATCATCGCAAGCGGCGGAGTAGGCTCTCTTTATGAGTACCACACAAACGCTCCCTGCATCAGCGCTGATATGCAAGGACTTTGTGTATTAAAAGGGATAGAGCTTGCCGACATGGAGATGATGCAGTTTCATCCGACCGTATATGTAGGCAACAACTCTGCTCAAAAACTGCTTCTAACAGAAGCTCTAAGAGGCGAAGGAGCTACTATTGAGGATGAAGAGGGTAGAAGATTTCTGTTTGATTATGATGAGAGAGGCGAGCTTGCATCTAGGGATATAGTCAGTAAAGCGATATATGAGCATAGTAAAAAAACAGGCATGCAGACATACCTCTCATTTGAGAATTTCGACCATGTTTACTTTACGCAAAGATTTCCAAATATCTATAAAAATTTGCAGCTTCTAGGTTTTGATGTACCAAAACAAAGAGTTCCTATTTCACCGGCTTTTCACTATGCTATAGGCGGAATTAAGACAGATATTAATGGGGCAGTTCCAAGCGTTAAGTCTCTCTATGCGATAGGCGAGGTGGCATCTACTAAAGTTCACGGCGCAAACAGGCTGGCTTCAAACTCTCTTTTGGAGGGCCTTGTATTTGCAAAACGTGCTGTAGAAGAGATATTAAAAGATAAGCATTTAAAAAAGGATGTTAACTTTGAGGTAAGAGAGGAGGTAATGAGCCTAAAAGAGGACAAAGCCAAAAAGAATCTTCTGCGTAAAATCATGTGGGAGAATGTCTCTATCGTGAAAACAAAGAGCGGTTTAAAGAGTGCATTAAGTCAGATTGATGCTCTTTTAAATGAAAAAATTGGTAAACTTCTCAAATTTCGTTTACTAACTGCAAAAGAGATTGTCGTTGCAGCTTTAGCCAGAGATGAGTCAATCGGGGTACATTTTATCAAAAAGGAAAATAATGATTAAATTGTTAATTATTATGTTAAGTTTTAGTTTTGCTTATGCAAGTTCAGGCGGGAGTGCCGAAGTCATTCCAGACTTGACGTTTACATGGGCTGGAATTGCGGCACTTATTATATTTGTGTTGGGCTACTATTTTGTTGCAATGGAGGAGAAATATCATATAGACAAAGCTAAACCTGCTCTTTTTATAGGTACTTTTATGTTTATATTAATAGCGATTTATTATATGATAAATGAGCTTGATATGAACCTTGTTCATACTCAGGCACAACATCTGATTCTTGAGATTGCTGAGATTTTCTTCTTCTTGTTTGTCGCTATGACATATATTGAGACACTAATTCATATGGGTGTATTTGAGAAGTTAAAATATAATCTTGTCTCAAAAGGGTACAGCTATAGAAAACTTTTCTGGTTGACAGGATTTTTGGCTTTTTTCTTATCTCCTATCGCCGATAACCTAACAACAGCACTGATACTCTCAACCGTACTTATTACTATTGAGCGCAACAAAACATCCTTTTTGGTTCCGGGCGCTATAAATATAGTCGTTGCCGCAAATGCCGGCGGTGCATGGAGTCCGTTTGGGGATATTACAACCCTGATGGCATGGACGGCAGGAAAGGGTGAGTTTAGCGACTTTATGTTCCTTTTTCCAGCTGCAGTCGGTGGCTATTTAATAACCGCATTTTTATTAAGCAGGTTTGTGCCTGAGACTCAGCCGGATTTTGATGTCTCAACAGAAAAAGTTCCAGAATTAATGCAGGGTGCCAAAAGTGTAATTGCTCTTGGCGTCATTACAATAGCTTCTGCAGTTCTCTCCCATCAGCTTCTTCATCTTCCGGCTATGTGGGGTATGATGTTTGGTTTAGCACTTCTTAAATTGTACCAGTACAGACTTAAGAGAAAATACAACTCACGTCTTAATATATTTGAATCTATGAGTAAGATTGAAAACAATACGCTTCTGTTTTTCTTTGGTATTTTAGCCGCTGTCGGAGCTCTTTACTTTGTAGGTTGGTTAGCTCTTGCATCTGTAGTTTACGACCCATCAGTTTTAGGTCCTACCTGGTCAAACATAGGTGTTGGTTTTATTTCGGCAATTGTTGATAATGTTCCAGTAATGTCGGCTGTACTTAAAGCAAACCCTGAAATGGGACTTGATCAGTGGATGCTAGTAACGCTCACGGCAGGGGTCGGCGGCTCACTTATTAGTTTTGGCTCAGCTGCAGGAGTCGGTGTCATGGGCAAGCTCCCGGGCATCTATACTTTTGGTGCACATATGAGATATTCGTGGACTATTCTTATAGGTTATATAGCATCTATTGCTATCTGGTATGTTCAATATGAGATAATAGGTTTCTATCATTAAACATTAATCTTAATTATTGTATCCTTTCACATTGTGAAAAGGGTACTCCCCCTCTCAACGCCTCTTTGGCACTTCAAAACACTTTTTTAAAGGTAATTCAGATGACAAATGTCAGCATAATAGTTTTAGATTTTGGTTCTCAATACACACAACTTATAGCCCGTCGTTTGCGTGAAGATAAAATATATTGTGAAATTCTTCCATACCACGCTAGCGCAGAAGAGATTAAAGCAAAAAACCCAAAAGGGATTATTCTTAGCGGCGGCCCATCTTCTGTATATAGTAAAGATGCGTACGAGGTAGATCAGGGTGTTTACGATATGGGTATTCCGATTCTTGGCATCTGTTATGGGATGCAGAGAATTGCGGTTGATTTTGGCGGCAGTGTGGTTAGAGCTAGTCACCATGAATATGGAAAAGCAGAGTTAAAAATTATAAATGTTGGCGAGAATTGTTCGCCGCTTTTAAAAGATTGTGACGATGATAGAATTGTCTGGATGAGTCATAGCGACAAAGTAGATGTGTTGCCAGAGGGATTTGAGCCTATTGCCGTATCTGCAAATTCGCCTTATGCAGCAGTGGCAAATGAAGAGAAACGCATATATGCAATGCAGTATCATCCAGAGGTTCAACACTCTGAAGAGGGCTACTTGATGCTTCGCAACTTCGCAAAAAATATTTGTGGGGTTAGCGAAAAGTGGAAAATGGAACACTTTTTAAAGGAACAAATTAAGAGTATCCGCGAAAAAGTGGGAAGTGGAAAAGTTCTTTGCGGCTTAAGCGGTGGGGTTGATAGCTCTGTGGTTGCGGCTATGCTTTATGAGGCAATCGGTGATCAGCTAGTTCCCGTCTTTGTCGATAACGGACTTTTGCGTAAAGGTGAAAGAGAGCAGGTCGAGGAAGTATTTAAGATTAACTTAAAAGTCCCTCTTGTTGTTGTAGATGCTAGAGATAACTTCTTAGGCAAACTAGCAGGAGTAAGTGACCCTGAGAAAAAACGCCAAATTATAGGGCACACCTTTATAGAAGAGTTTGAAAAAGAGGCGAAAAAACATGACGGCATTAAATTTTTGGCTCAAGGTACGCTTTACCCTGATGTAATAGAGTCAATAAGTGTAAACGGTCCCTCAGAGGTTATAAAATCGCATCATAATGTAGGTGGACTTCCTGATTGGATGGATTTTCAACTTATAGAGCCTCTTCGTGAGCTTTTTAAAGATGAAGTCCGCAAAATTGGTTTGGAGCTTGGTCTTCCAGAATCTATGATTAACCGTCATCCATTTCCTGGCCCAGGGCTTGCAATTCGCATTATGGGCGATGTAAATGAAGCTGATTTGACTATTCTTAGAGAAGCAGATGTTATTTTGCTAGATGAGCTAAAGGCAAGCGGATACTATGCAAAGACATGGCAGGCTTTTGCAGTTTTACTCAATGTAAAATCAGTTGGCGTTATGGGCGATAATAGAACTTATGACAATACAATCTGCGTGAGAGTTGTGGAGGCAGTTGATGGCATGACTGCAACATTTGCTCATCTTCCGCATGATTTACTAGAGAGAATAAGTAGAAGAATTATAAATGAGGTTGATGGAATAAATCGTGTAGTTTATGATATCTCTTCAAAACCACCGGCAACGATAGAGTGGGAGTAGCGAAGCATCTTATGTCAAAAAAAATATATCTTTTTGCAACATCAAAAAGCAAGCACGCTATAAATGTAAAATCTTTAGATGTCAGATATCTTAAGCCAGATATTGATTTTTCAAAATATGATTATCTGATAATTACGTCAAAGCAGACTTTAAAAGCCCTAAAAGAGTATGATAGAAGTCAGTTTATTGATATTCCAGCTCTTTGTGTCTCTATTAAAACAGCAAATGCTTACAGAGAGTTTGGCGGCAAAATTTTGGATGTCGGCAACGGTTACGGCGATAATCTTGTAAAAAATATAGAAGAGTTTTCTAAAGAGACAAAGTGGCTTTATCTAAGAGCAGAGCTTATAGCTTCAAGTTTTGTGAATAAATGCCGCGAGGATGGGTATAAAATAGATGAGAAGATACTTTATATAAGTGAATGTTCAAAGGAGATATTAGACATAAGAGTTAGCGATGACTCAACTCTTATATTTACCTCCCCATCTTCAATAGAGTGTTTTTTGAAAAACAATACTATTCATCCTGATGCAAAAGTTGTAGTTATAGGTACAACGACGGCAAATCTTCTGCCTAAGGGCATAGAGTACGCTATTAGTCAAAATACATCTATAGATAGCTGTATAGAACTTGCTCTAAAGTTAAACGAGGGCATTAAATAGCCCTCGGCTAAGATACAAATTTAAATTTTTTTTGTATAATGATATAAGTAGTCTGGACAGTTCGAGATATCGTACTAATGAGGGTTCTACATTTTCAAATAGCGAATACGTAGGATTTTTGTGTGCCGGTGTTGTCGTTTGAGGTATGTTAACTCTGCCGAGACAATGTCGCCGTTATAAAATGCTCTCTTCGCCCAAATTCGGCTTTTAGAACCAAGCCAAATGCGAGACGGCTGTTCGGGCTACTTTTACAGAGATATCTGCTTAGTCTATTTTTATAAATTGAGCAGATATTTTTTAACTTATTTATGGAGTGTTGATGAAAATTTTAATTTTGGGCAATGGTGGTAGAGAATTTTCTATCGCTAGAGCGATTTTAAACGAGAAAGAGGCTCATGAACTTTTTTTCATGCCCGGAAATGGCGCAACAAGCTCTTTAGGAACAAACTTAAGTATTAAAGATTATAACGAGTTGGCTGAGTATGCTAAAGCAAATGAAGTTGATTTGACAATTGTCGGACCTGAAGCTCCGCTTGTAGATGGGGTCGTTGATATCTTTAAATCCCTCGGACTTACAATTTTTGGACCAAGCAAGGAAGCGGCAAAACTTGAGGGTTCAAAAGTTTATATGAAGAACTTTTTAGCAAAGTACAATATTCCAACAGCGCGTTATATAGAGACTTCATCAATCGAAGATGCTTTTAAATTTGCAGATACCCTAAATGCTCCAATCGTAGTAAAAGCTGATGGATTATGCGGTGGCAAGGGTGTAATAATTGCGCAAAACCATGATGAGGCAAAAGTTGCAATCTCAGAGATGCTAAGCGGAAAAAGTTTTGGAGATGCAGGACTTAAAGTGATTGTTGAAGAGTTTTTAGACGGGTATGAGCTCTCCATGTTTGCCGTATGTGATGGAGAGGACTATATTTTGCTTCCTGCCGCGCAAGATCATAAAAGACTTAAAGATAATGATGAGGGACCAAATACAGGAGGAATGGGTGCTTATGCCCCGACTCCTTTAGTTGATGAAGCGCTTTATCAAAAGGTAAAAGAGAGAATAATCCGTCCTACGCTAGATGGTATGAAAAAAGAGGGAGCACCTTTTGAGGGTGTTCTTTTTATTGGAATTATGGTTGTAAAAGGGGAGGCAATTACACTAGAGTTCAATGTCCGTTTTGGAGACCCTGAGTGCGAAATCCTTATGCCGCTTATGACCTCAAGCGTGAGTGATATGTTTTATAAAGCTGCGACAAACAGACTCGGCGAAATAAAAGTAGAGTTTTCAAACCAATATGCCGTAGGCGTGGTTATGGCAAGTGAAAACTATCCCTACTCAAGCTCAACGCCTGCAGAGATTATAGTAGATGATGTGCATCATGAAGAAATAGCAAAATATACCCATATCTCCTATGCGGGAGTTAGTATGATTGATGGTGTGTTGTATGCAGATGGTGGGCGAGTTTTGGTTTGTGTCGGTATCGGAGATAGCATAAAACAAGCAAGAGACAGAGCATATATGCGATGCGGGCAGGTTCATTTTGCAGGTAAAAAACTCAGAACAGACATAGCCTATCAAGTGCTCTAAGAAGAAATGAAGTGAACGAAGAGATTAACAACAGACTTTATCAAGAAGGAGTGACATTAGCCTCTATAAAAAAGAGAGGCATGGCATTTTTTATAGATGAGATGCTGCTCTCACTTTTACTGATTATTGCACTTGGAGACTCTTTTTTTAATGCTAAAACAGTTGAGGAGATGATTATCCTTACAAATACATTTGTTTTAGAATATATGGCTATGAAAGTAGTATATCAAGCTTTTTTCGTGATGCAATATGGTGCAACTTTAGGCAAAATTGTTATGAAAATAAGGGTTGTTGAGATTAAAACCATGCAAAAGCCAAATGTTATCGTCTCTCTTAATCGTGCCGTTGTGAGGGTTATAAGCGAGACGCTATTTTATCTAGGATTTGTATGGGGGTTGATGGACCCCATGAGACAAACATGGCATGATAAAAGTGCTAAAACTTTGGTAGTAGATGTTTAAATTACTTCTTTTTTTAGCTCTTTTTGCTACTTATATAATCGCTGATGAGAAGGTTGAAGTTTATGCAACTACTATGGAGACAAAAGATAACATTATAACAGCCGATGGCGAGGTTGTTGTCATTTATAAAGATTATTATTTAACAGCAAAAAAAGCGATATATGATAGAAACAGTGCAGATCTTGAACTTTTTGGAAATATTAGAGCAAATCAAGGTGAGAATATTAAATTTCTTGGGGAGTATGCAAAACTAAATATAGCTCGTAAAGAGAGAGCATTTAAGCCATTTTACATGTTAGAACAAACAGCAGAGGTATGGATTAGCGGAGAGAGTTCTTATGCAAAAGATACTCAAGTAGATGTTATTAGGGGAGCCACAAGCGGATGTGATCCAAACAATCCTATCTGGAAAATGGAGTTTACCTCATCAGACTACAATACGGATACAATGTGGTTAAATCTCTATAATACTCGAATCTACATATACGATATCCCTGTTTTTTATACACCCTATTTTGGGTACTCCCTAGATACAAAAAGAAGAACCGGAGTTTTACCTCCTGCTATAGGGTTCTCGTCAAAAGAGGGGTTTTACTATGAGCAGGCACTCTATATAGCAGAGCAAAACTGGTGGGATTTAGAGATTAAACCTCAAGTACGAACAAATCGCGGTTCAGGAGTATATACTGCATTAAGATTTTCAGACAGTAAAGTTTCAAAAGGCTCTTTTAGCGCAGGCTATTTTAAAGAGAAAGAGGAGTATTTTCTTGAAAATAAGTTGGCAAATAAAAGCCATTACGGCTTTGATTTTCTATACGAAAACAGCGATGTAATAAATGAGTGGTTTGGCACAGATTTTAAGGGTCAATCAGGACTATATGCCGACATAGTAAATATGAATGATGTTGATTATATTAACCTATCAACTAATGACACGACAAAAAACGCAACTGCCACACAGCTTCTCTCAAGGGTAAATCTATTTTACAATACTGATGATAACTATATAGGGGCATATTTTAAGCATTATAAAAATCTAACTTTAAGCAGCAATAAAGAGACACTTCAAAATCTTCCGGCTCTTCATTATCACAGCTATTTAGATACTTTTTTGGATAACCACTTTTTGTACAGTTTGGATATAAAAAGTAACAATTATTATAGAGAGGTTGGAAAGGGTGCTGTTCAAACAGATATAAATATTCCTCTAACTCTTCAAACATCAATTTTTGACGAGATGATAAATCTCTCTTATGAGGCGAGTATTTATGCACAACATACGGGATTTCGCGGCGAAGAAAAAATCCCTTCAACAGATAATTATGAGAGTGGAGTATATGCAAGAAACTACCACAACCTCTCATTGTCATCTCAGTTAACACGTGCTTATGACGAGGTAACGCATGTTGTAGATTTTGGTGCTAAATATCAGGTAGCAGGTTTAGAATATGAAAACGGCTACTATGATGAGCAAAAAGATTATTGTTCAATAAAAGCAAATCAGTCACAACCGATTTGTGAATTTTACAATATAGCGGATATAGAGGAGAATCTACAACTCTATTTCTCGCATTACCTATATGATGAAGCAGGAAGACAGAAGCTCTATCACAGACTTGCACAAAATTTCTCTTATGAAGATGTCGGCGGCGGAGCAGGAGAGCTTGAAAATGAGCTTGATTACCAGATTACCGATAGTGTTAATTTTTACAACAATATGTTTTATAACTATGATGAGAGAGCTTTTTCTAAAAATTTTAATAAAATATCATATAATGCACAGAACTTAAACATCGGATTGTCTCACATGTACAAAGATAGTTTTTTAGCCCCAACCCTTACTTATACTCCTATTACAAGCTACATGACCTCAAGCGTAGAGTACAAGTACGATAAACACTACTCTTACCATTTTAGACTTGACTATGACCTTGAGAGAAGTGAGAAAAAGGGTTTTGAGGTTGGATTTTTATATCAAAAGAGATGCTGGGACTTTGGACTTACTTATGTCGAAAACAACAGACCGATTCTTAACCAAAACGGGCTCTCAGACTCTGTATATGACAGATTTATATATCTGAGTATCAGACTTAAACCGATTATGAAAAATGAAGGCAGGTTGTCCGGTTTTGTTTATAGACTTCCTGAAAAATAGGAGGCAAGCTAAATAATGAAAAAATATAAAAACATACTCAAAGACAGAGAAGACGCTGCAAAAAAACTCCAGGATGTTATTCCTATGCAAAAACTCAAAGATGAGAATTGGAAGCTGGTAGCAGTCTCAAGAGGTGGCTTGGAGTTGGCTTATTTTCTGCGGGGAAAATATAAAAACAGCATAGATTTTCTTTTCTCAGAAGCAATCATGGCACCCAACAACAGTGAGTGTGAGATAGCCAGAGTCTGTGAGAGCGAAGAGATAGTAATAAATGAGAATCTTGTAGCTGCTTTTGGAATAAAATATGACTATATTTACGGAGAAGCGCACAGAAAACATGAAGAGAAGATTCTTAGTTATGTGTATCAATACAGAAAGGGAAGACCTTTTGCATCAATGAATAATCAGGTAGTTTTATTGGTTGATGAGGGAAGCGAAACAGGACTCAAATTTGTAACTGCTCTTAAGATGATTTTAGCGATGAAACCAAAAGCGGTATATATTGCAGTTCCAGTTATACCGAGCGATGTTTTGTCGTTTTTGGAGTCCTTTACGGACAATATATTTTTTCTCTACAATATAGATGATTATGTTGAAACATCTCTATATTATGAAGAGTTAAAAAAGATAGATGAAGATACGATAGAAAAAATATTAGGAGAAAAGAATGAAATATGATGTAAAAGTAGAGTTAGAAAACAGGAGTGAAGAGTATTCGTTTAGTGAAGTCGCAAAACAGGCTAACGGAGCAGCTTGGATAAAGAGCGGAGACACCGTTGTTTTAGCAACAGTGGTAATAGATGAAACAGAGATAGTAAAAGATGATTTTCTTCCCCTAACCGTGCAGTATATTGAAAAAACATACGCTGCTGGTAAAATTCCCGGCGGATTTTTTAAGCGTGAGACAAAACCGAGTGATTTTGAAACGCTAACTTCTCGTATAGTCGATCGTTCTCTTCGTCCACTCTTTCCTAAAGGTTTTGGGCATCCGACACAAATAACTATCATGACATTTAGTGTTGACTCCGAGGCTGACTTGCAGGTTCTTGCACTCAATGCAGCATCAGCGGCTCTATATGTAAGCGATATAGATATCAATAAATCAGTCTCCGCAGTAAGAGCCGCAAAGATAGACGGCAAGCTAGTGTTAAACCCTACTTTATCGCAGTTAAACAGCTCTACTCTGGATTTGTACCTATCTGGAACAAAAGATGAGCTTTTGATGATAGAGATGAGAAGTGTCGGCTCACAGAAAATAGATAACACGCTTGTTATAGACCCATTGCTAGACCCTACAATGAGCGCGCCCATTATTATGACACATACTTCAAATGCATTGCCCGAAGATGAGCTTGTAAATGTTTTACAAAAGACGCAGGAACTACTTTTTGAGAGTAATGCGAAGTATGAAGAAGCTTTTAAAGAGTTTAAAAAAGAGACAAAAGAGATAGAGTATAAAGCACATGAGATAAATGAGGGGATGGTTGGTTATGTAAGAGAAAAACATTTATCGGATATAAAAGCCGCTATGAACCAAATGGCAAAATCAGAGCGCTCAACGGCTCTAAGAGCACTCAGAAAAAAAATCATGCTCACACAAGAACATTGGGATGAGGTAGAGTTAAAAGATGCTATAGAAAAGGTCAAAAAAGAGCAGGTAAGAGCACAGATTTTAAATGAAAATATCCGTGCTGATGGTAGAGCTTTAAATGAGATAAGACCGATATCTATAAGTACAAATGTTCTTCCTCGCGCACACTCTTCATGTCTTTTTACTCGTGGGCAGACACAGGCACTTGTTGTTCTTACGATGGGCGGACCAAAAGATGCACAGATGTTTGAGAGTCTTACTGATGATGGTATCCAAAATGAGAACTTTATGGTTCACTACAATTTTCCCGGATTTAGTGTAGGGGAAGCTTCTCCCATCATGGGAACAAAAAGAAGAGAGCTAGGGCATGGCAATTTAGCTAAAAGAGCACTAGAGCCTATAATGAACCTTGACGGGCAGACTATTCGCCTCGTTTCAGAGATACTAGAGTCAAACGGCTCATCCTCTATGGCAACCGTTTGCGGCGGCTATATGGCACTTAAAGCTGCAGATATTGATACAAGCGATGTTATTGCAGGTATTGCTATGGGAATGGTTAGCCAAGGAGATAAGTATGCGATTCTCTCAGACATTATGGGACTTGAAGACCATGACGGCGATATGGATTTCAAAGTAACAGGTTCAAAAGATGGCATCACAGCTATGCAGATGGATATTAAACTAGGAGGAATTAGCTTAAATATTTTAAAAGAGGCACTCTATCAAGCAAAAGAGGGAAGAGCGCACATTATAGATATTATGCAAGAGTCCGAAAATAAGATAGAGTTAAACGATGGCATCTTGCCAAGTACAGACTTTTTTCATATAAATCCAAGTTTTATCGGTGAAATTATCGGACAAGCTGGAAAAACTATCCGTGAGATAATCGAGAAGTTTGAAGTAGCAATCGACATAGATAAAAAAGAGGGAAAAGTAAAAGTAACAGGCAAAAGCAAAAGCGGAGTGCAGGCTGCTAGAGAGCATATTGAGGGAATTGTCAATACTCCAAAAACTCCAAAAATAGAGTATAAAGTAGGCGATATCTACAAAGGAATCGTTAAGAAAATAGTTGATTTCGGTGCGTTTATAGAGCTTCCTGATGGAACTGACGGGCTTATACATATCTCTAAAATATCAGACCAAAGAGTAGATAAAGTCAGTGACGTACTTAGTGAGGGCGAGGAGATAGATGTTGAGATTTTAGAGTTTAAGGGCAATAAAATCTCCCTAGGGCGTGCATAAATAAAATTGTATATATTAAAGTAATTTTTAGCACTTTTTATGTATCATTCGCAATCAAATTTAAGTAGGGAAATCCTTGCATTTATGTTTGGGTTGCTATATTCTTGCGGATATGGTTACGCTAGCCGAAAAAGTTTGTAATAATTTTAATGGAGAAACTATGAAAAAAATTCTTTTCTTAATGGTAGCATTAGCTACTGCAGCACTTGCTAATGATGGTGATGTTGCTAACCAAACACTTAAAGCGTACTCAATGATCGCTGCTGGTCTTGGTCTTGGTCTTGCTGCTCTTGGTGGAGCTATCGGTATGGGTCATACTGCAGCTGCAACAATCGCAGGAACTGCTAGAAACCCAGGTTTAGGTGCTAAACTTATGACAACTATGTTTATCGCTCTTGCAATGATCGAAGCACAAGTTATCTATGCACTAGTAATTGCGTTAATTGCACTTTACGCAAACCCATATTTAGGTTAATAAACCTAAAAACCCCTCAGTCTAACTCTTTTTGAGTTAGACTTTTCTTCTTTTATGCGATTGTGGTGGAACGGTAGACACGCGGGCTTGAGGGGCTCGTGCCGAGAGGTGTGAGGGTTCAAATCCCTCCAATCGCACCATTTTATTTTTACTTTAAAAAATCAAAAAACAACTCTTTTTCTATTCCTAGTAAAATTCTTTATTTATCGTACGTACATTAGTTTGTTATCTCAAATATAACAGGGCAGATACTGATATTTGACTTTAGCTAGTTTTCACATTTAAGCACGGCAGAAGATATAAAACAGTAATATTCAAAATATGAACAAACAAGAATAGGAACTAAATTTTGTCAAATGATGAACTTACATTGAGTGTACTTAGAAATATTGAGGCTCTTAAAACCCAAAGAACGCTTGCAGAGGAGCTTGGTCTTAGTGTGGGAAAGGTTAACTATGTGCTAAAAGCACTTGTAGAAAAAGGTCTGATTAAGGCTGAGAGCTTTTTTGCAAACAAAAATAAAAATCAATACAAATACCTCTTAACCGAAAAAGGTTTCAACGAAAAACTGCAGCTTACTCAAAAGTTTATCCAAAGAAAAAAAGCAGAATATGACGAACTCGTTCTTGAACTTGAAAATATGAAAGGTATGAGAGAAAAATGAAGATATTAATAACTGGAACAGCCGGTTTTATCGGCTTTCACTTGGCAAAAAAACTTCTTGAGCGTGGGGATGAAGTAGTCGGAATTGACAATATAAACGATTATTATGATGTAAATATCAAGTACGCAAGACTCAAGGAGCTTGGGATAAGTAATAAAACAGTTATAGAAACGCTGCCTATTGCTAGCAGCAAATATAAAAATCATAAATTTATCAAAATGAACTTAGAGGATACGCAAGCTATCAATAACCTTTTTGAAATAGAGAAATTCGATGCAGTATGTAACCTTGCCGCTCAAGCGGGTGTGAGATACAGCATTGAGAATCCGCATGCATATATACAGAGCAATGTGGTGGGATTTTTAAATATTTTGGAGGCTTGCAGAAACTTTGGAGTGAAAAATTTAGCGTATGCGAGTAGTTCAAGTGTTTATGGGTTAAACAAATCACAGCCTTTTAAAACTACAGATATGACAGACACCCCTATCTCTCTTTATGCGGCAACGAAAAAATCAAATGAGCTTATGGCGCATACTTACAGTCATCTATATGGAATCCAAACTACAGGGCTTAGATTTTTCACGGTTTATGGACCTTGGGGAAGACCTGATATGGCACCAATGCTCTTTGCTGATGCAATCCTACATGACAGAGCTATAAAAGTGTTTAACCACGGAGAGATGAGTAGGGATTTTACCTATATAGATGATATTGTGGATGGGGTTATAAAAGTGATAGATACTCCAGCAAAAAAGTTTGACATCTACAACATAGGTAACAATTCGCCAGTTGAGCTGATGAAGTTTATAGCCACACTTGAAGAAGAGCTTGGCATTGAGGCAAAGAAAGAGTTTCTTCCCATGCAAGACGGCGATGTAGAGTCCACTTATGCCGATGTGAGTGGTTTGATAGAAAACTTCGGTTATAAGCCAGATACTCGCTTAGATGTCGGAGTTGAAAAATTTGTGAAGTGGTACAAAAGTTTTTATGGAAATCACAAATGATAAAAATATGCATCATAGGTCTTGGCTATGTCGGATTGCCACTAGCTCATGCATTTAGCCAAAAGTACAAAGTAGTAGGTTTTGATATAAACAGAGCCAGAGTAGAGGAGCTAAGCAGAGGTTTTGACAGAACTCAAGAGTTGACAAACGAACAACTCAAGGAGTCTGTAAAAAATGGTATGAAATTCACGTTAGATACCAAAGAGATAACGGGTAGCAATATTTATATAATTACCGTCCCCACGCCTATAGACAACAGCAACGAGCCGGATTTGTCGCCTATAATAAAATCAACCCAAACCGTAGGACGCGTGCTAAAAAAAGGCGATATCGTTATCTATGAATCGACTGTTTATCCCGGAGTTACCGAAGAGGTCTGTGTGCCTATCCTTGAGAGAGAGTCAGGACTTAAGTTTAATGAAGCATTTTTTTGCGGCTACTCTCCTGAGAGAATTAACCCCGGAGATAAAGAGCATACCGTTACAAAGATACTTAAAATCACATCCGGTTCCACTCCAGAGATTGCAAAAAAGGTTGATAAGCTTTACAAATCTATCATAACTGCAGGAACTTATTTGGCTCCAACTATTAAAGTAGCAGAAGCCGCAAAAGTGGTAGAAAACACTCAAAGAGATGTCAATATAGCTCTTATGAACGAGCTTGCTATGATGTTTGAGCTTATGAACATAGACACAAAAGACGTTATAGAAGCGGCAGCTACGAAATGGAATTTTATTAAACTAAGTCCGGGTTTAGTAGGGGGGCACTGCATCGGTGTTGACCCCTATTACCTGACGTATAAGGCTCAAAGTCTTGGATATATGCCAAATCTTATACTCGGTGCGAGGCAGATAAATAATGGTATGAGCAAGATAATCGCAGAAAAAACAATTAAGCATATGATTAAAAACGACAAAAAATTAAAAGGTGCAAATATCCTAGTAATGGGGGTAACCTTTAAAGAAAATTGCCCAGATATGAGAAACTCTAAGGTGCTTGATATTATTAAAGAGTTAGAAGAGTATGGGTGTTATGTTGAAGTGTATGATTACTGGGTGGATAGAAGCGACAAGGAGACAAAACCTTTGACTTTTATAGAAAAGTTGCCGCTTCAGAGCAAAAAGTATGATGCCATAGTCGTAGCAGTTGGTCATGATGCATTTAGGGAGATTACGATGGAGCAATTTGAGAGTATGTCAAATGGCGAGCCGATTATAATAGATGTAAAAGGCGTTGTAGAGAGACCAACATGGAGACTTTAGTATGAAAAATTTCGCACTCATAGGAGCTAGCGGCTATATTGCTCCAAGACACATGAAAGCTATAAAAGAGAGTGATAACAATCTCATAGTCGCATTTGATCCCTATGATGGCATAGGGATTATGGATAGTAATTTTCCCGAGGCTCATTTTTTTACCGAATTTGAGCTATTTGATAGTTTTGTAGATAGATGCCAAGGAAATGAAAAAACAAAAATAGATTATATCTCTATAGCATCTCCCAATTATTTACATTATAGTCATATAAGAGCCGCGCTTAAAAGCAGAGCTGATGCTATTTGTGAAAAACCGCTGGTGCTAGATCCAAAAGAGATTGAGGAGCTGCTTGTCATGGAGAAACAGAGTGGCAAAAAAGTTTATACTATTTTGCAGTTGCGACTTCACGACTCCATTGTTGCCTTGAGGGAGAAGATTGCCGAGGAGTTAAAAGAAAATCCAAACAAGATTTATGAGATAGACCTGACCTACATAACAAGCAGGGGAAGATGGTACTTTAAATCATGGAAAGGCGATGAGGCAAAGAGCGGCGGCATAGCTTCAAATATCGGGGTGCATTTTTTTGACATGTTATCGTGGATATTTGGGGAGCCAAAAGAGAGCTTTGTACATACAAAGAAGCCTGATGCAAATGCAGGATTTATGAGGCTTAAAAACGCAAATGTGAGATGGTTTTTAAGCGTAAACTATGAACATATACCAGAAGAACTAAAAGCTAGAGGACAAAGAACATATAGAAGCATTACTATAAACGGCGAGGAGATTGAGTTTAGCGAAGGTTTTACAGACCTTCATACGAAATCTTATGAAGATATCTTAAGCGGCGGCGGATTTGGGCTTAAAGAGGCCAGGAGTTCTATAGAGATGGTCTCATCTATCCGTAAATTAACGCCGTTGGGACTACAGGGACAATATCACCCTTTTTGCACAAAGGTACTCAGCTGATGGATAACTATTTTGCACATGAATCTTGCTATGTGGATGAGAATGTAAGTATAGGCGATAATACAAAAATATGGCACTTTTCGCATATACTAAGCGGCTCTAAGATAGGCAGCAACTGCTCCTTTGGACAAAACTGCACGGTAGGTCCAAATGTCAAAGTAGGCAGCGGCGTAAAGGTACAAAACAATGTTTCTATCTATGAGGGCGTTGAAATAGAAGATGAGGTATTTGTAGGACCAAGCGTTGTTTTTACAAATGTTACAAATCCTAGAGCCTTTATAGTAAGAAAAAGCGAATTTAAAAAAACAGTTCTCAAATATGGCTGCACGATAGGCGCAAACGCAACTATAATCTGCGGAGTCACTATAGGCGAATATGCGCTTATAGGAAGCGGTGCAGTGGTAAATAGAGATGTAAAACCTTACGCTCTTATGGCAGGAGTCCCATGCCGTCAAATAGGGTGGGTAAGCAAAGCGGGAAACACGCTGGAGTTTGATGCGGAGGGTTTTGCGGTAGATGCGTATGATGAGAGCATGTATAAACTGCAAAATAATACGATAATTTTGGTATGAGAATCTAGAATCCATGAAGAGGTTAAAACCAAAATCAGAGTTTAGTAAAAATGTTTTAACTCTCATGACAGGCACGACTATAGCCCAAGCCATCCCCATAGCCATAAGTCCAATCCTCACTCGCATCTATACGCCTGAGGATTTTGGGGTGTTTGCGCTTTATGTTGCGATAGCATCAATTTTATCTGTTATCGCAACAGGAAGATATGAGATGGCTATAATGCTTCCAAAAAAAGATGAAGATGCTGTAAATATAGTAGCACTCTCAATAATAATATCTTTTTTTGTAAGTTTTATATCTCTTGTCATCGTTTTTATTTTTAATGCCAAAATCACAAATATACTCGGAAATCCAGAAATATCAAATTGGCTCTATTTTATCCCTATAACAGTTCTACTTACAGGTGTTTATCAAAGTTTTAATTATTGGTCAAATAGAAAAAAACAGTATAAAAGATTAGCAATTAGTAGAGTAGTACAAAGTGGTTCAACTGCTACTACTAATCTTGGTATGGGTTTTGGACAAATGGGGAGTAGTGGGCTTATACTTGGGCAAGTTTTAGGGCTAAGTATAGCTGTAACTATTTTAGGAAGAATGATTTGGGAGGAAGATAAAAATAGGTTGTATAGCATTAAACTATTAAAAATTTTTGCAATAACAAGAAGATATATCAAATTTCCAAAGTTTGATATATTAGCTTCATTTTTAAATGTGTCTTCACATCAAATAACACATATTTTGTTTAATACGCTATTTAATTCTACCATTGCAGGGTATTATTATTTTACTCAAAAAATTTTAGGGTTACCTATTACTTTTATAGCATCAGCAATTTCAGATGTTTTTAGACAAATTGCTACAATAGAGTATCAACAGCTAGGAAATGCAAAAAAGATATATAAATCTACATTTAAAAAACTTTTTATTTTGAGTCTTTTCCCTTCATTTATTTTATATTTCTATTCTGTAGAATTGTTTGTATTTGTTTTTGGAGAGCAGTGGAGTGCATCAGGAGAGTATGCCAAAATTTTAGTACCAATGTTATTTTTAAGATTCATATCTAGTCCATTGAGTTTTATGTTGTATGTAGGACAAAAGCAACATTGGAATATGTACGCTCAAATTTTATTTTTAACCGCCATTGGTGCAAGTTTTACCATTGGAGATAGTGCGCATGAAGTAATATATTTAATATCTATACAATTTAGTTGTATATATATTTTTTATTTATATATGTCTGCAAAGATAGCAAAATTATTTTAGAAGAGGATATAAAATGCTAAATATTAGAGGATTTGAAAGAGAAAAAGAATTGCCAAGGGCGGTGTATTTTAGTAACTCTTATTTTACAAAGAGTCAGTTGTTCTCACTGAGTGAACAAATTTATTTAATATATAAATATGCTCAAAAATGTACTAAGCCAAAAATATTAGAAATAGGTAAAGGCAATGGGTTTGTGTCGGATTTTTTTAAAAAAGCAGAATTTGACTTTTTAACATATGATATTAATAAAAACTTACTGCCAGACATAGAGGGTAATATTTTAGAATTAAGCCATATAGTAAATCATAAAGTTGACATTGTAGTGGCATGTGAGATATTGGAGCATTTGCCTTTTGATATGTTTGAAGATAGTTTAAAAGAGATTAGTAAAGTGACAAATAAGTATGTCGTAATAACACTGCCTGAATTTAAGAAGTTTTTTGGATTTGGTTTTCTAATTAGATTACCAAAACTTGAGATGTTTTCAAAACAAATAATGCTGAAACTCAAAGCAAATAAAATATTGTCAAGCGAACATTTTTGGGAAATAGATTATGATATAAAAACCCAAAGAAAAAATATAGAATCTATAATATACAAGTATTTTAGTATTGTAGAAAAAGGTTCTTTCGATACAAATCCCTATCATAATTATTATGTTTTAGAAAAAAAAATGGAACAAATGTTGTAATCCCGCTAAAATTTTAAAAAGAAAGTAGCATGAAAAAAAAAATATTAATAATTTCAATATTCTATCCACCGATACAATCTATTGCAAGTAATAGAATAGCTTCTTTTACAAAATATTTAAATAAAGACAAGTTCAATATTGACGTAGTTACATTGCTGGAAAATAATTCAAAAGAATTTGAAAAAAATGAAAATATACAGATTCATCGTTTAGAGGATAAGTCTTATATTAGAGCATTTAAATTTGAAAAAAGGACAAATAAAATAGTTCATATAACTAAATTGATTTGCAACAAGATTTTAAGAACTATTTTTGATGAATATGACGGCTGGAAAAATAAGGCGGTATCTAAAGTATTTGAACTTATGAAAAGCAAAAAATATGATTTAGTTCTTTCAACATATGCACCCAGTGTAACTCATAATGTTGCATTAGAGTTAAAGAAAAGATACCCAGATATTAAATGGATAGCTGATATGCGGGATGAGATGAGTTTAAATCCATTTTTACCTCAAAAAGAACAAGCAAAGTTAGTTAATTTAGAAAAAGAAATATTTAAATATTGTGATGCTTTAACATCTGTTTCTAAACCTATAGTTGACGATTTTAAAAAACTCTCTAACAGCGATACCATCAAATTTGTTGAGATAAGAAATGGATACGATTTTGAAATCAAAAATTTAAAATCAAATAATAAAATATTTACTATTAGTTATATAGGAAGTTTTTATGGAGTAAGAAATCCAAGAAATTTTTTACTAGCATTATCAAAGCTAGTAGAAAAAGGGTTAATTACAACAATTAAAATAAATTTTGTTGGTGTTGTAAAGCCATTTTATATTCAAGATAATTTGAAAGAATTTATTAACATTTATGATAAAATATTGCATACAGAGGCTATAAGCTATATGAACAATAGTGATTGTTTGCTTTTAATACATCCAACAACGTCAAGAAAAGGTGTATATACTGGAAAATTATTTGAATATTTAGCTACACTAAAACCAATTATTGCTCTAGTTGATAAAAGTGACGTGGCTGCAAAGTTGATAGAAAAGGCAAATGCAGGTTATATCTCTGATAATGATGATATACAACAGATAGAAAAAATTATTTTAAAGGCATACAACAACTGGAAACAAGGTTTAGCATGTGATTTTAACTTAGATGTTATAAAGCAACATCATCGCTCAAAGCAAGCCAAAAGACTAGAGCTTTTAATTGAGGAGCTAATTTGAATAATGACTTAAAGCGTATGGAACAGTTCTATAGTAGTAGAGAAAATAATGCTTGGTCACTGTTTAAATGTTATCCATTTTTTTTAGCTAGTAAACAGTTATACGTATTAACAAAAATTTTGGATGAAAAAAAACTTCATAGACAAAAAATATTAGATATAGGAGCTGGTAGCGGTTCTTTTATCTTGAATTTAATTTTGCTTGGTGCTTCAGCAGAAAATATATCAGCAGTAGAATATTTAGAAGATAGATTTATACAATTAAAAACGAGATTGCCAAATATTCATGCTCTAAATCAAAATTACTTAGATGTAAATTTTCAATTTAAATTTGATTTAATAACTATCATGGCTGTTTTAACATCAATAACAGATAATACAAGTAGATATCAAATTGTTTCAAAAGCATTAGAAGAACTTGAAGAAAATGGCATGTTAATAATATATGATTTTTTTGATGAAAAAGAAACTTTTTTAAGTAAAAATTATCGCGCTATATCTATGAAAAAAATAAAAGAGCTTGCCAATAATTATAAAATTGTAGAGTATAAAAAAGTTTATTTGCATAGTAAAATTGCAAAAGGATTATGTAAATTAAACCTACAGGAGTTTATTCCAATATTAGAAAAATTGAAACTATTTAATGCAAATTATCATTTTGTGATAATCAGTAAATGACTAAGTATATCTTATTTGCTGATGCTAGCAGCCCTCATACTCTAAAGTGGTTGAAAGAACAAGCTAAGCATTTCGATGTTTATTTAATATCTTTAAACGGTTATTCAAAAGAAGTTTTGAACTATATTGATAAAAGTAAATTGTTTGTACTAAATAATAAGGTAAATTCAAAAGGTGGCAATTATAAATTGCTTCTAAAATTTTTTGAACTAAAAAATATTGTTACTAGAGTAGAGCCTGATGTTATCAATGCACATTTTATTTCAAGTTACGGCTTTTTAGCATCTTTAATTAAAATGTGTAAACCTGAGATTTTTTTACTTCAGTCTGCCTGGGGAAGTGATATTTTAGTTGAACCATTTAGAAATAAGTTACGTTATCTTATTGCTAAATATTCACTCAACAAAGCTAATTTAATTACATCAGACTCTTACTCCATGAGTGATACAATTAAAAAGATTGTAAAAGATAAAGAGATATCTACCTTTTCTTTTGGATTAGATAAAATAGACACACAAGAGTATGAAAAAGATAATCTTATTTTTTCCAATAGAGCTTTAAATGACAATTATAATGTAGCAGAAATATTAAATTGGTTTTCTAAACAGAGTGATATTTATAGCTTGGTAATCGCTAATAATGGAATACAAAGAGAAAATCTAAAAAACTTATCTTTAGAACTAGGAATTATAGATAGAGTTGAGTTCGTTGGTTTTTTAAATACTAAAGAGCAAGATGAGTATTACAAAAAATCAAAATATTATATCTCTATCCCAACATCAGATGCAACATCTGTTTCCTTGCTTGAAGCGATGAATTTTGGCTGCATACCTATTGTATCAAACATTGCTTCTAACAGAGAATGGATAATAAATAATATTAATGGCATCTTTTTTAAAAATGATATATTATTGGATAATGTATCATTTTCATTTAATGCTGTATCCATAAACAGAGAAATTTTAAACAATAAGGGACTATTTAAAAAATCTATAAAAGAATTAAACAAAAAGATAGAGGAATCTTTAAATGAGTAAGAAAATATTGTTTCATAAAACACATACAACTCAAGAAGAGTTAGATGCAGTATCAAGTGCTGTAAGCTCTGGTTGGTTAACAATGGGACCAAAAGTTATTGAATTTGAAAACAAATTTAATGAGTATATTGGTTCTAGAAAATCAGTTATGCTAAGCAGTGCTACGGCAGCTCTGCATTTGTCACTTAAAGCAATTGGGTTGAATCAAGGCGATGAAGTTATAGTACCGACAAATACATTTGTAGCTACTGCTGAAGTTGTTACTTATTTTAATGCCGTTCCTGTTTTATGCGATATTGAAGAAGCTACACATAATATCGATATATCTAAAATAGAAGAATTAATTACGAGTAAGACAAAAGCAATTATTCCAGTACATTTTGGTGGACAGCCTTGTGATATGGATGAAATTTATACAATAGCGAGTAAATACAATCTAAAAATTATAGAAGATGCAGCTCATGCATTACCTAGTACATATAAAGGTAATTTGATTGGCAATTTAGAGGGTACCGATATAACATGCTTTAGTTTTTATGCAACTAAAACACTCTCTACCGGTGAAGGTGGAATGGCTACTACAAATAATTATGATTACTCAAAAAATATTATGATTAATCGTCTTCATGGAATAAGCAGAGATGTTTGGGATAGATATAGTGGAGGCGGTAATTGGAGATATGATGTTATCGATAATGGGAATAAATATAACTCTACAGACTTAAATGCGGCATTGGGCATTGTTCAATTAAAAAAACTACACGACATGAATGATAAACGTAAAGCTATTTCAGGTAAATATGATAATGCCTTTAATGGCAGGATAGATAGATTGAAAATTAAAGATGATAGAACAACTTCATATCACCTTTATGTAATAAAAGTTAATAATAGAGATGAATTATACTCAATATTAAAAGAGAACGGAATCGATACCTCTGTACATTTCACACCAATACATAAACATACATATTATAAAGAAAAGTATGATTATATTAATGAAAATTATCCTGTAGCAAATAAAGTTTTTGAACAATCCTTGTCCCTTCCAATTTATCCAGATTTATCTGATGAAGATGTTGAATATATAATAGAAAATGTATTAAGACATGCAAAATGAAAATACTAACTATATTAGGTGCAAGACCGCAGTTTATAAAAGCAGGTAGTGTTAGCCGTGCAATAGCTAAACACAAAGAGATAGAAGAAATCATAGTTCATACAGGACAGCATTATGATGCTAATATGAGTGACATTTTCTTTGAGGAGATGCAGATACCTAAACCTGATTATTTTTTAGGCATTGGTGGGAAATCTCACGGTGCTATGACTGGGCAGATGATAGAGAAGATAGAGGAAGTTGCACTTGAAGTTAAGCCAGATTGGATTATGGTTTATGGCGATACAAACTCAACACTAGCAGGTGCGATAGTAGCAAGTAAACTTCATATAAAACTAGCTCATGTAGAAGCAGGCTTGAGATCTTTTAACATGAGAATGCCAGAGGAAGTTAATAGAATACTTACAGATAGAGTAAGCACAATACTTTTTTGTCCAACAGATGCAGCAGTGCAAAATCTTAAAAATGAAGGGTTTGAACGCTTTACATGTAAGATAGTAAAAAGTGGTGATGTTATGCAAGATGGAGCGATTTTTTATAGAAATCTTGCAGTTAAACCATCATGCGATATAAAAGATGATTTTATACTTTGCACTATTCATAGAGCCGAGAATACAGACGATGAAACAAGAGTAAAAAACATCTTTGAAGCTCTGAGTGAAATAGCAAAAGAGAGACAAATAATTTTGCCACTTCATCCTAGAACAAAAAAAATAGTTAAAGATTTAAAATTAAACACTCAAAATTTAACATTAATAGAGCCAGTTGGCTACCTAGAGATGGTATGGCTCATAGACAATTGTAGTTTAGTCATGACAGATAGTGGAGGACTTCAAAAAGAAGCATATTTTTTCCAAAAACAGTGTATCACTCTAAGAGATGAAACTGAATGGGTGGAGCTAGTGGAATGTGGTGCAAATATTTTAGTGGGTGCAGATAAAGAGAAGATACTATCAGCGTATAAAAATAATTTAAAATTTAATATTAAAAATTCAGAATTAGACTTATATGGTGGTGGAACAGCTAGCGAAAATATAATTAAAGAATTGATAAGTTATTAATGAAAAAAAATATATGGATTATAAACGAATATGCAGGAACTCCATATCATGGTATGACTTTTAGGCATTACTATATAGCAAAAGAGCTTGTAAAACTAGGACATAAAGTTACTATATTTACAAGTTCTTTTTCTCATTATACATTAAAACAACATTTAGAGGTAAAAAACACATTTACAGAAGAAAACATAGATGGAGTAGATTTTATTTGGGTAAAAATGCCAAAATATAAAGCTTCAAAAAGTGTAGGGAGGATTAGAAATTGGTTTTTGTTTGCATTCAAACTTTTTTTTATTCCATTTTTAAAGTTAGAAAAACCTGATTGTATTTTAGTTTCATCTTTACCTTTGCATCCAATAGTATCTGGTAAATATTTAGCAAATAAGTATAACTCAAAGTTAATTTTTGAAGTAAGGGATATTTGGCCTTTATCTGCTATTGAATTAGGTGGATATTCTCCTAAAAATCCTTTTATAAAACATCTTCAATGGCTGGAAGATTTTGCATATAGAAATTCGCAAGCAGTTGTTACCGTGCTTGCAAATGCTTATGAACATATGAAGACAAGAGGTTTAAGGGAAGATAAATTTAATTATATTCCCAATGGGATATCGATAGATGAACTAGATCAGGTAGAAGAGTTAGATGAAAAAACAATAAAACAGTTACCACAAAATAAATTTATTATCGGATATGCGGGCACTTTTGGCATAGCAAACGCTTTAGATAGTTTTGTCGCGGCTGCTAAAATATTAAAAGAAAATGACTCTATTGCGTTTGTCCTTGTTGGAGACGGTAGGGAAAAAGAAAAATTAATAGATTTAGCAAAAGAGTGTAAAAATATATACTTTGTTGATGCTGTCAAAAAAAATCAAGTTCAATCAATTTTAAGACATTTTGATGTTTGTTATATTGGCTTGAAAAATGATCCTTTGTTTAAATATGGTGTTTCCCCAAATAAACTATTTGATTATATGTATTGTGCAAAGCCAATTTTATATGCTATAAATTCTGGTAATTTTAAGCCAATTTCTGAGATTAATGCAGGATTTAATATAGAAGCTCAAAATCCTCAGGCAATTGCAGATGGAGTTATGAAGTTATACTCTATGTCAGAAAAAGAGAGAAATCAGATGGGAGAAAATGCCAGAAAATATGTTATTAAAAACCATGATTATAAATACTTAGCAAATCTTTTGATAAAGGTTATAAATAAGTGAAAGCTTTAATAACAGGTAGTAGTGGATACATTGGCGGTAGTTTTATAAATCAATATAAAGATAAATATATATTTGAAAGATTTTCACTAACAACTAAAAAACTAAAAAATATAGATTTAAAGAGCATAGATGCAGTTTTACACTGTGCCGCACTTGTACATCAAAAAATAGAACACTCTTATGAAGAGTATTATAAAATAAATGTTGAATACCCAGTAAGACTAGCAAAACTAGCAAAACAAAATGGAGTAAAACAGTTTGTATTTATAAGCAGTATTGCAGTTTATGGAGATGAAAATAAGCTACTTTTTGAAAATAGAGTGTGCAATCCAGTTAGTCATTATGGTAAAAGTAAACTTGAAGCAGAAAAACAACTATTGACCTTGAATGATGAAGACTTTATAGTAAGCATTATAAGACCGCCGATGGTTTATGGTAAAGATGCCCCTGGAAATATAGACACTTTAGTAAAACTTGTAAAAAAAGTACCTATAATACCTTTAGATAAAATAAACAATAGACGAAGTTTTATATATATAGGCAACCTTTGTCATTTAATAGATGAAGTTATAAAACAGAACAAATCAGGGATATTCTTGGCAAGTGATGATAAACCCTTAAGTACGACAAGGCTCATAGAATTAATAGCTAAAGGTTTAGATAAAAAAGTATATCTTATAAAAATACCATTTTTTGAAACTCTTTTAAAATTACTCAAACCATCGTTTCACAAAAGGCTTTACGGAAGTTTAGAAGTGGATAATACTCTTACAAAACAGAAATTAAATCTTAAAAATCCTTATAGTGCAGAAGATGATATAAGATTTATGATACATGGAGAAAAATAGATGATATATATAGTTTTATTTCTCATCTCTTTTATCCTTACATATCTTATAAAGGATTATGCCATCAAAAAATCTCTTCTTGCAGATGTAAACGAAAGAAGCAGTCATACGGTTCCGACTCCGCATGGTGGTGGAATAGCTATAGCCATCAGTTGGTTTGCCGGGCTTACTTATTTATACTCTATTGAGCAGATAGAGAGTTCACTTTTTTATGCTCTTTTGGTTGGGGTTATCATCTCTATGGTAAGTTTTTTTGATGATATTTTTGATCTTTTACCAAAGTTTAGAATCTTAATACAGGCTCTGGTTGCAGTTTGCGGATTAGTTGCTATGGGTGGTTTGGAGAGTGTTAATTTTGGTTTTTTTGCTATAGAAAATCAGATATTAACCAATCTTTTTGCATTTTTAATGATAGTCTGGTTTATAAATCTTTATAATTTTTTAGATGGCATCGATGGATATGCAGGGAGTGAAGCTCTATTTTTGGCACTTGCAGGATTTGTATTGTTTGGCGGAGGGCATTTTGTAGTTTTGGCTGTTTCAGTTTTAGGTTTTTTGATTTGGAATTGGCATAGAGCAAAGATATTTATGGGTGATGTTGGAAGTACGCTTTTGGGATATACGGTTGCAATTTTTACTATACATTATGCAAATGAAGCAAGCCAAAATCTTTGGATATGGATTATACTTTTTGCCCTTTTTTGGTTTGATGCCACCTTGACACTCTTTAGAAGATATAAAAATGGGGAGAAGTTAAGTCAAGCACATAAAAAGCACGCTTACCAAAGGCTGACTCAAAGTGGTCTTTCGCACGAGAGAGTAGTCGTTGCTTCTATAATGGTAAATATAGTATTATTCTTAGTTATTTATTTTATAGATAATATTTTTATCGCATTTACGGTTGCCTGCATGATTTTATACTCTGTAATGAGATACGTGGATGGAAAAAAAAGGTTTGCATAATGTTTAATGTCGATAAACGAATACTCAATTTTCTTATGATTATATGTCTAAGCATCAGTACATTTTGGTGGACATTTTTTATATTTCATATTGACTTTGACTGGGTTTTAGTCGGCACGGTTATTATTTTTAGGATAATTTCTTCAAGGTTTATTTTTGAGGATTATTCACTCTCTTGGTCCAAAGCTACGCAAAAAACATTTTTGATTAAAACTATTGTTGCTTTTGTCCCTTTGCTTGTGTACGCCCCTCTGTTTTACGGCGAAGTAAGACTTGCGGTAATGCTTAGTGAGTTTTTTACCTATCTGGTTGCTATCAACTTTATTATGTACGCATACTATCACTATATAAACAGAACCGGAGTTATAAAAACGAAGTCGTTAGTTATTTATGGAGCGGGGAAGGCGGGTAATAAGCTTGAGGCTGAGTTTAGAGGCTCTGAGTACAGAGTTAAATATTTTGTCGATGATGACAGGGTTATCCAAGACAGAAGCATAGACGGAGTAAGAGTCGTATCTAAAGATTATCTAAAAAGCGCTCTAAGCAAAGAGAGTAAATATGATCTTTTAGTTATCGCTATTCCTAGTGCATCAAGTCAAAGGATAAAAGAGATACATGAGAGGCTAAACCCATATTTTAAGCAAATCAAAATATTGCCGCATGTTGAAAATGTTCTTATGGAGGAGAATTATTCGCAGCTGCTTAAAAATATATCGGTAGAAGATCTGCTTGCACGCCACCCCAAAGATTTGGATAAACAGAGCATTAAAAACTTCATAAACGGTAAAAAAGTGCTCATTACCGGTGCCGGAGGAAGCATCGGAAGTGAGATAAGTCGTCAATGTGCTTTTTATGGAGCTAAGCAACTTATACTTCTAGACCATAGTGAATATAACCTTTATGCTATTAGTGAAGAACTTGTTAAGTATAACCCAGTTCACGCTATGCAATCGGTTGTAAATAAAGAGCTGCTAAATAAGACATTTGCAAAATATAAACCTGATATCGTTGTGCATGCAGCGGCATATAAGCATGTGCCTTTAGTAGAGGAAAATATTACAGAAGCCATTATAAACAATATTATAGGAACCAAAAATACAATTGATTGCGCTATTGAGCATGGCGTTGAGAAGTTTGTCTTTATCTCAACCGACAAAGCGGTACGTCCTACCAATGTCATGGGCGCTACAAAACGCATCTGTGAACTTTATGCTCAAAACGTAGTTTCTTTAGAAAACGTAGTTTCTAAAGAAGCTATCGACACAGGGAAAAGTACCGAAATAGTATCTGTAAGATTTGGCAATGTTCTTGGAAGCAGCGGGAGCGTCATCCCAAAATTTAAATCGCAAATAGAGCATGGTGGACCTATAACGGTAACTCACCCAGATATCACAAGATATTTTATGCTTATCCCTGAAGCATGTGAGCTTGTACTTCAAGCAGCGAGTATAGGAAAAGGCGGCGAGATTTTTATTTTAGACATGGGAGAACCCATCAAGATAGTAGATTTAGCTAAAAAGATGATAGAGCTAAGCGAAAGAGATGATATAGAGATAGAGTTTAGCGGCTTAAGAGCAGGCGAGAAGCTTTATGAAGAACTTCTTATAAGCGATAGTGATGCAAAAACAGATTATGAGTCTATAACGGTTGCGGGAAAAACGCAGTACGACATAGTCAAGCTCAACGAAGACATCTTTGAGCTTATCGCTACGAATGATAAGCTCAAAAAATTAAAAGAGATGGTGCCTGAGTTTACTCATTAGATAAACTAAAGATAGAAGTATTTAATTGGTGTTTTAATCAATAATGGTAATACAATCTTCACCCTTAGGAACAAGGCATAAAAAACTGTATGGATTTTCTCCAAGAGTTTTATAGCTGTGAGAGATTCCTGCGGGGATAAGTAAAATATCGCCTGCATTTGCTTCAAAAGTCTTCTCCCCAACCTGTACAATAGCACAACCAGAGAGTACATACTGCTCATGTTCAACACTGTTTGTATGAAGAGGCATATATCCGCCAGCATCTATGATAAAGTTGCGCATTGCAAAATTTGGAGATTCCTCAGCAGATAAAAGCATCTTCATCGACACTCCTTTTCCTGCTTTTTGTTCAGTTGCTTTGATTGAATCAATCTGTTTGTGTAGGTACATCATAGCCCTCTATAATAATATTTTTGGTAGCATATCATAAATTGTGTTTGATTTAGGTGGGTAAAATTTATGAAAATCGCAAAAAATATAACAGAGCTAATAGGAAATACTCCTTTAGTTATATTAAATAAAGCTTCAGCGCTTACGGGTGCCAATATCATAGCAAAGTGCGAATTTATGAACCCGACAAGCTCTGTAAAAGACAGAATCGGTTTTAACATGATTAGACGTGCACAAGAAGCTGGAGATATAACCAAGGGCACAACAGTAATTGAGCCTACAAGCGGCAATACCGGAATCGCGCTTGCCGCAAATTGTGCAGCACTTAATCTAAGGCTTATTTTAACCATGCCCGAGTCCATGAGTATAGAAAGAAGAAAGCTCTTAAAAGCGCTGGGAGCCGAGCTTGTCTTAACTCCTGCTGCTTTAGGGATGAGCGGTGCGATACAAAAAGCTGATGAACTTCAAAAAGAGATTTTAAACTCAATAGTATTGCAGCAGTTTAATAACCCTTCAAATCCAGAGATTCATGAGCTAACAACAGCAAGAGAGATACTGCGTGATACTGATAAAAAACTTGACGCATTCGTGGCAGCAGTAGGAACAGGAGGAACACTAAGCGGAGTATCAAAGGTGCTAAAAGAGGAGATAGCAAATATCGCAATATTTGCAGTTGAGCCGTCAAGCTCTGCAGTTTTATCGGGAGGACAAGCAGGTCCGCATGCTATTCAGGGAATAGGCGCAGGATTTATTCCTGAGATATTGGACACGACCATATATGGCGAAGTTATAAGAGTAAGCAATGAAGATGCAATAGAAACGGCGAAGATGTTGGCAAGAGAAGAGGGTCTGCTAGTCGGTATATCTGCAGGGGCAAATGTATTTGCAACAATGCAGATTGCTTCAAGAGCAGAGTTTAAAGGCAAAACACTTTTAACAATCCTTTGTGATACTGGAGAGAGGTATCTAAGCACAGAACTTTTTGATGAATAGTATATTTTTAGAAACCATAAGAGCTGTTGAGGGAGAGGTTTTTAACATCTCTTATCATCAACAGAGATATGAGAGTGTTTTAAAAAAGTTCAATATTGCAGATACCAAAAATCTAAAAGAGTTTATAAAACCTCCCAAAACCGGAACGTATAGATGCCGTCTCATATATGATTTGTCCAAGGAACCACACGCTTTACACGTAACATATCATCCATATAAAAAGAGAGAGACAAGCTCATTAAAACTTGTTTATGATGACAATATAGACTACTCGCTAAAGTCTCTATGCAGAGATGAGCTTGATGCGTTGTACAAGCTAAGGGGTGGATGCGATGATGTTTTAATAGTAAAGAATTCTCTTATAACAGATACTACTATAGCAAATATAGCTTTTTTTGACTCAAGAAGATGGATTACTCCCGCATTTCCGCTTTTAAGAGGTACAACGAGGGAGAGACTTTTGCGAGAGGGAAAAATATTTCAAGAGAGTATCTATGTGGATGATCTGAAATATTTTTCTAAAGTTGCTCTTATGAATGCGATGGTAGATTTTGATATAATTACAAAAAACATAAAGGAGATTTTTTGCTAGAGAGCTTAATACAGAGCAGCGATTTTGCAGAAATAATGCAAAAAAATATAGAGAACCTAATAGTTCTT
>NZ_JALNZY010000001.1 GCF_023229105.1 Sulfurimonas sp. | reverse complement strand
ATTTTAGTAGAAGCGATAAAAATGAAGCCAAAGCATGTATCTGTTCAAAGAGTAACAGCAGGAATAGATGACGACTCTCTTTTATCTCCCGAGTGGTGCAGAGATAAAAACACTCAAATCAAAAAAATTAACAAAGCACTCAAACCTCTAGGCATTAAATATTAGTGAACATAAAGTTTTGAGAAGTGAGAAACGCTGCTAAAATAAGGAGGATATTCAAAATATACTCTAAACCTTTGGGACTCTCCGGGTTTTAAATTTTTAGCTACTACAAACTCATGTATGACTTGTTGGGGTTTACTTCTATCGCTAAAGCTCCCTCCTGAAAAAAAGTCAAAAAAATTGCTTGGCTTAAAATATGAACCGCTCTTTACATTGCCACTGACATGTCCTTTGTTTACAAGTTTTATCTCAAAAATAACTTCCCCGATTTCATACTTTCCTTCGTTTTTCACTATCCCGCTGTACATTATCTCTTCTGTACTAAGGTTTCTTTTGTTTTCTAATTTGTAGAGTTTTGCCACTTTTGTATATTTATCTACTGCAAATATGCCAAATCCAGCTATAACAGCAAATAAAATAAAAAATAAAAAGATTATTTGTCTCTTAATTTTAGGGTTATTTTCCCTAAAAGCCAATAGTATGCCGCCTAGTAAAATAATAAATGCAACAACTACAATTCCGTAGTGCCACGCGTTAAATAGTGTAATCACCTGCAATCTGCTCCTAACGTAACATTATAGTCCCCGCCATAGGTAAAAGGTTCTATAATAATTTTAACTTCTCTCTCCTGCCCTTTTGCGATATCCTCTTCAATAATCGACATCTTATTCAGCGGTTTAAATTTTAAAATAGCATCTTTTAGCTTATTTGAGCTTATCTTATAGGTTTTAGCAGTTATTTTACAACTTGAAAAATCTCTATCTGAGCTATTTTTTACCACCCCATAAACAACAACCGCTTGTGTAAAGTTTAACTTTTTTTGACTTATTATTGAAGTTTCATTTTTAAAAAGCCACTCATGCATTTTAATATATCCGTAAGTTGAACCGACAAGAAGTTCGATAAATGCAAATAAAATAAAAAATAGAGCAAGAGCAACTCTGTTTCTAAGAAGTATACCAAGGATTATAAATAAGATAAAAACAAAAAGCAAGGAGCCAAAGAGAATATAGTCATAAGTTATAAGTTTATTTATAAATTCAGTAATTCTCTGTGTCATATTTTTTAACTATCTCTTGAATTTTTTTCCGCTATTCCGCTCATACCAAATCTGCGAGCCAACTCCTGCTTAATTCTATCAGGAGAGATATTTTTTGCGGCAAGTGCAACTAACATGTGATAAGTCAAATCAGCCGCCTCATATATCATCTCGCTCTCATCATTGTCTTTGTAGGCAAAACTAAACTCCCCAGCTTCTTCTACAACTTTTTTCAAAATTGCATTATCGCCTTTACTTAAGAGTTTTGCAGTCCATGAACTCTGTGGATCTGCATTTTTTCTTTCTTGTATTGTATGATAAAGAGTGTCAATGATGCCATAAAGTGACTCACTGCTTACTTCTACGCTACTTTGAATCTTACCTGATTCTAACTCTGTAAAAAAACATGAACGGCGACCCGTATGACATGCTACACCATTTTGCAGCACTTTGATTAAAAGAGTATCACTGTCACAGTCTATAAAAAAAGAGCTTATCTCTTGAGTATGTCCGCTGCTCTCGCCTTTTTTCCAGATGCGTTGCTTGGAGCGAGAGAAGTAGTGTGCAATTTTTGTAGTAAGGGAGAGCAAGAGCGCCTCTTTGTTCATGTAAGCCATCATTAAAACTTCGCTACTGTTTACATCTTGAACAATAACCGGCAAAAGTTCAATCTTTTGCCAATCTATTTTATTGATTATCTCTTGCATATTAGTTAGCTAGTGTTGCTTTTCTTTGAGAATCTTTCATATCAACCCAGATATTTGGAGTTGAGCCACCAGGAGTTAAAAATATTTTTGCATCTTTATTCTCTTTGAGTGCATCATTGAATTTGCCCTGAACTTTAATCTGCTCAAGTCTTAAAAGATCTTGAGTTAATGATTTTGAGATTAGGTAGTTTGCTTTTGCTTTTGCATCAGCTTCAATAGTAACAGCATCAGCCAAACCTTGCGCTTCGATTCTTGCTTTTTCAGCAATACCTCTTGATTCTGCAGCACGCTTGAGCGCTTCTTGTTCTGCACGAAGAACCTCTTGTTCTGCACGTTGAACCTGCTGTTTTGCTATTTGAACATTCTCTATCTGCTCTTTTACTTTTGGAGGAAGTAAAATTTCACGAAGCTGAACAGACTGCAAATCTGCAGGAGAATTCTCTAGGGCAGATACATTTTTTCTTATTCCGCTCTCTATCTCAGCAGCTATGACGTTTCTTACTTGTGGAAGAGTCTCAGCATCATATTTACCGACGACATTACGAACGATATCTCTTACAACAGGGCTAACGATTTTGTCTTCCCAGCTAAATCCCCAGTTTGATATTGTCTGTGCGGCAAACTGAGAACTAAGTCTATACTGAACCGTCAGCTCAATAGAAACGGGGAGTCCACGTTTGTCAAGAACGGTAATAGCAGGCTTTGCATCAATACCAGAAGATGCGCTTCCGCCACCTGCTTCAATACTTGATGCATAGTTGATAATACGAACTTTTGTATCCACAATGTAAACTTTTTGAATAATCGGAATAATAAAGTGAAGCCCCGGAAGAAGCGCTTGATCTTGATACTTACCGTTGGTACTCAAAATCCCTCTTTGTCCCTCTTCTATAATAGTAAAGGGCTTTGCTAGAACTAATATCAACACAACAGCGATTATAAAATATGCTATGCCGGCTTTGCCGCCACCAAAGTTAAAATCCATCTTTGGCATCTGTGGTATATTTGGACCGCCGCCGCTTCCGCCGGAAGATTTTTTTTCATAACCACCGCCTTCGCTCTTTTTTTTGTTAAAGTAGTCATTCATATCTGATGCCATTGTTATATTGTCCTTCATTTTTTTATTCCTTTTTATCTGATGTTATGCACTAAAACGAACTCGTCCATTTTTCTAAAGAAACTTCGTTTTGTGGCAGGGACTAAAGTCCCTACAACCCTCTGAAGCTACGAAAAACAAAGTTTTTCGAGAACTGCAAAGTATGTGCTGCTTACACATAAGTAAGATAGTGTTCGTACTCTTTGTTGCGCCCAAATACTATGTCAAAGTATGCGCTTTGTAGTTTTTCAGTAATTTCGCCGCGCGCACCGCATCCTATCTCTCTAGCATCAATCAGACGAACCGGTGTTATTTCAGCAGCAGTTCCTGTTAAAAATGCCTCATCCGCAATATATACATCTTCTCTTGAAATACGACGGCGCTCAACTTTCATGCCCATGTTTTGTGCCATCTCAATAACTGTTTTTTGCGTAATCGACTCTAGTGAGTTGTCATTTGGAGGAGTAATCAGCACACCGTTTTTTACCATAAAAAAGCTAGCTCCGCTTGCTTCTGCCACGTATCCCTGATCATCAAGCAGAAGTGCCTCTTCATATCCACAGTCAATAGCCTCATACTTTGCCATTTGAGAGTTAAGATAGTTTGCTACTGCTTTTGCTTTACCCATGTTTGAAGTGTTAGCAGGTCTTGTCATGGAGACGATTTTGAGTTTTATACCCTTTTTCATGCCCTCTTCACCCAAATAAGCACCCCACTCCCATGCAGCTACTACAGTCTCTACCGGAGCCGCTTTGTGGTAAACACCCATAACACCGTATCCTAAAAATGCAAATGGGCGTATATAGACGTTATCGCCTGTAAACTCATTTTTTCTAATCAACTCTACTTGAGCCTGATTCATCTCCTCTACGGAGTAAGGAATACTCATAATAGTCATCTTTGCAGACTCTTTTAATCTTTTCGTATGATCATTAAGGCGAAAAATTGCATATCCTCTATCTGTTTTATATGCTTTTGTTCCCTCTATAACACCGTTTCCATAGTGCAACGTATGTGACAACACATGAACTTTTGCATCGTCCCATGCAACAAACTTACCATTCATCCAAATATATTTGGCAGCATTCATTTACTTCTCCAATAATTACTACATTAAAATTTTGATATTTTATCTAAAATGTCGTTTATATTATTTAATTCTATCTTTCACATCGTTAAGAATTTGTTAAAAGTATTGCCGTAAAGGGTATAAAGCCACCAAGGGCTTTATATTTAGAAGAAAAAAAGAGGAGAGAAAATTAACTTGAATTATGTCCTACCAATGAACCTCAGCAGTTAACATTGCGGAAGTATAATCACTGCTGTTACTATTGTCTCTGTTGTATGATTGAGCAGAGAGTAACCATTTAATATTGCTGTTTTGCTGCCATGCAATGCCATAAATGGTGTTTTCTTCTTCATAAGTCACTACGTCTGTTGTCGAGTTTTCATTTTCCCATGCATCAAAACGAGCAAATACAGAAAACTGTTTTTTCTTACCAAAACGATAAGTACCGTTTACTGAGTAACCTTGCCCATTCCAATTGGTAGTGTTAACTTGATCATTATCTGATGCTACATACTGAGCAGAAACTAAGAATGAGGGCGTATTATAAACTGTATGAAAACCGTAAAATTTATAATCTTCTACATTACCCAAAGCATCAGTGTTTGCAGAGTTGTCCATATTGTACTGACCAAAAAATGACACATCAAAATAGTCATCTTTTAACGGCTTTCTCTTTTTATCCCCATTACCTAGAAGTGCGGCTGTAAGTCTGTACTCAGCTGAAACACCGTCCCCAATCTCATTATCATCCAAACCGCTGTTGTCATTTACGCCGTGGTAACCTTCACCGTTAAAAATACCTACTTCAGATGTAAAGTATGGGGTTTTTGTCTTAAAATTAACACCTAAGTCAGCCGAGTTAGTAAGATGTCCGGCTTCACTTGTCTCTACAAAAACTTTAGAGACAGAGCGCATCCACCACCCTTGATGCTCTTCATAGTCAATCCAAGGACGGTGAACCATACCAAATTCGACACCCGTATATGGTAAAATATCATTTAAATAAAGATAAGCATACTTAACATAAACATCAGCATGACCACCATCATTAGCAGTTGAGTTTGAGTAAGTAGCATCTAAAGTTACACGAAGATAACTTTTTGGGTCATCTATTACATGCGCTTTTACTTGAACATAGTTTCTTCTCATTTCAAAGTTATTAGTTGAATCCCCCTCTTTCATCTCCTTATTGATAAAACCTAAGTAGTGAGTACCGCTAAACTCTAACTTTGATGTTTTTGAGAATACTGAACTCTCTTTACTCTGCAGAGCTTTTCGACCTTCACCCTCAGTTGTAAAAACTTGACCTTGTTCATCTACATAAAATTGTGTAGCACTTAAACCTGTTGCGCCGATTGCTAAAGCAGCTATTGCTGATATAACCGTTGTTTTCATTTTTTGAATCCCTTGTTTTTTTGTATGAGAATTATAAAATTGTTAGGTTACGAAAAGATTACAGTAACTTGAAGATGTATTAAATGCAAAAAGCCCCTGTATTGTCAAGATACAGGGACTTTTTAGGAGATTTAATAGGATAAAAAAATAGATGGATTTAGTGATTATTTTATACTGGTTGTCCAATACTCTCTAATCATCTCTTTAGTCTCTTGCGGAAGCGGAATATAACCTAATTTTTTAGCACTTTCGTCGCCATTTTTAAAAGCGTAGTCAAAAAATTCTAAGATTTTTTTGTTCATCTCAGACTTCTCTTTTGGGAGCAGGATAAAAGTTGCGGCAACAATAGGGTAAGACGTGTCTCCGCTTTGAAGCGCTAAAACCGAGTAAAAGTGATTCTCTTTTGTCCATGTGGCATATTTTGCAGCAGCTTTAAAGTTCTCTTCATTTGCCACAACCCATTTACCGCTTGCAGTTTTTAAAATGGCAGCTGAGAGATTGTTCTTCTCTTTATACGCATTTTCTATGTAACCGATTGAGTATGGAGTCTGCTTAACTAAGTTTGCAACACCTTCATTGCCTTTGCCGCCGATACCGACTTTCCAGTCAATCGCTTTACCAGTTCCAAAACTCTCTTTGAAGCTTTTAGAACTTCCGCTTAAGAAATAGGTAAAGTTATAAGTAGTTCCGCTTCCATCAGAACGGTGAACAACAATGATTCTTTGGTTTGGAAGATTAACTCCTTTGTTATCTGTCATGATTGCCGCATCATTCCACATTGTAATCTTCCCTGCAAAAATATCTGCAACTACTTCATTGCTGAGTTTTAGAGTCGCATCAGCGATTCCATCTAAATTAAACACAACTACGATTGAACCAATAACTGCAGGAAACTGTAAAAGCTTATCTTTTGAGAGTTTTTTCGTATCTAACGCTTCATCAGATGCACCAAAATCAACTACTCTTTTAGCGATTTGCTTGATTCCTCCGCCTGAACCTATTGATTGGTAATTAACAAGGTTGCCTGTCTCTTTTTTATAGTTAAATGCCCAATCATAATATAGTGGAGCTGGAAATGATGCGCCTGCACCGTTTATTTTATCCGACGCTAACGAAGAGGTAATTGATGCCGCTGCAACCAAAGCAACTAAAGCTAATTTCTTTAACATTTGTTTTCCTTTTTGAATGTTTGCGAAATTATAATTGCTTCGTATTACAAGATGATTACAAAAATTACGATATTAATCACTCTTTTGTAACCTTCTTGTAATCTACATAAAATAAAATTCCAAACTTTATTTACGAAGAGAGAGAAGTTGAGCAGTATCATAGATAAGATTTTTGCTAATGCAACAAAATTTATAGCCATCGGCGTATTGCTTCTTGTTGCTTGGATATTTAGCGTACTTTTTGAGCACTCGTTAAAATCAATAGAAGCCTTTGGATTTAGTTTTTTAACTGAAACAAAGTGGGCTCCCAATCTTGAAAAATTTGGCGCTCTGCCTGCAATCTACGGCTCTGTTGTCTCAACCTTTTTGGCGATGATTTTAGCAGTTCCTATTGCAATTGGGATTGCTATATTTTTAAGCGAAATAGCTCATGCAAAGATAAAAACGCCTGTTGGTGTCTCCATAGAACTTTTAGCCGCAATCCCTTCTGTTGTATACGGTATGTGGGGACTTTTCTATTTTGTCCCGATTATTCGCGATATGTTTGGCGGTATAGGCATCAGCATGTTAACGGCAGGAATTGTGCTCTCAATTATGATACTCCCCTTTATGGCAGCGGTAACACGTGATGCCATGAACACAACTCCGGATATTTTAAAAGAGTCGGCTTATGCACTTGGAGGCACTAAGTGGGATGTTATAAAAGATATTATTATTCCATATGCAAAAGCAGGAATTATCGGCTCTTTTATTTTGGCTCTCGGACGTGCAATCGGTGAAACAATGGCTGTTACATTCGTTATGGGAAATGTTCACAAAATATCAACAGATTTAACCCAGCCGGCAACATCTATCCCAGTAACACTTGCGAATGAGTTTGCAGAAGCAGACAGCGAGCTTTACTTCTCATCTTTGTTTGAGCTCTCTCTTTTACTTCTTGTTATAAGTTTTACGATTATCTCAATAGCTAAATTTTACTTTTTACGCAGAAAAAGGACTGGGCAATGACATATACTCAAAAAAGAGTCATAGCTAACAGCATTGTGATGGCACTCTCCACACTATCTGCCCTTATAGGAATAGGCTTTTTACTTTGGATACTTAGCATTTTAATCATAAACGGTGTGGATGCCCTTAGCATGACTATCTTTTTAGAGGAAGGTGCGCCTCCGGGAAATGAGAGCGGAGGCTTAAAACATGCCCTTATCGGTCAGCTGATGCTAGTTGGATATGCATCAGCTTTTGGTGTTCCGCTTGGAATAATGGCGGGAACGTACCTAAGCGAATATGGCCTAAAATCAAAGCTCTCCGAGACTATACGCGATATATCCGACATAATGATGTCGGCTCCAAGCATTGTAATTGGTGCTTTTGTTTATGCCATAGTCGTTGCCCCTAGCGGGCAATTTAGCGGCTGGGCAGGCTCTATCGCACTTATGATTATCATGCTGCCAATTATTTTAAGAACAACAGATGATATGCTCCAACTTGTTCCATCAACTCTAAGGGAGGCAGCTTTTGCGCTTGGTACACCTAAATACAAGGTCATTACTCAAGTTGTTTACCGAGGTGCAAAAGCCGGTATATTAACTGGAGTTATGCTCGGTGTGGCTCGTGTTGCAGGAGAGACTGCCCCACTTCTCTTTACTTCTTTTAATGATAACTTTTTAAACACAGATATGAGTCAGCCAATGGCTTCACTCACTGTTACAATGTACAACTACGCTACAAGCCCGTATGAAGATTGGCAAAAACTTGGATGGGCAGCCGCATTTATACTTAGTATGTTTATTTTGACTCTAAACATTCTCGGGCGACTATTTTTATTAAAAAGAAAGGGTAAATAATGGCAACTATTGTTGATATAACTGAAGAACAAGCTCTCAAAGTCAAAAACTTTGAGTTTACATACGCAGGTTCGGATGAGCCAAATATAAAAAAACTGACCATGCCTATTGCAAAACATAGCATTACTGCACTAATCGGGCCATCCGGATGTGGAAAAACAACGCTTCTTAGAAGTTTTAACCGTATGCATGACCTCTATCCAGCAAACAGATACAGCGGAGAGATTATATTTAAAGATAGAAATATCTTAACTAAAAATGAAGATTTGATAAAACTTAGAACTCAAATAGGTATGATTTTTCAAAAACCTACCGCTTTTCCTATGAGCATATTTGATAACGTTGCTTATGGGCTCAGACTTCAAGGAGTTAAAAACAAGACAGAGCTTCAAGACAGAGTTGAAAAAGCACTCCAAGATGCGGCAATCTGGCAAGAGGCAAAAGATAGATTAAAGCATGATGCAAACGGTCTCTCTGGCGGGCAGCAGCAGAGACTCTGTATTGCAAGAGCAATTGCAGTTGAGCCTGAGGTTCTGCTTTTTGACGAACCGACATCTGCGCTCGACCCTATCTCTACGGCTGGAATTGAAGAGCTTATAGTCGGTCTAAAAGAGAGGGTTTCTATAATCATAGTTACACACAATATGCAGCAAGCCGCACGAGTGAGTGACTATACCGGCTTTATGTATTTGGGTGAACTTGTAGAACTCAGCCCGACAGAAGAGCTTTTTGTAACACCAAAAGAGAGACTAACAGAAGAGTATATTACCGGAAAATTCGGTTGATAATAAAGGACAGATATGTTGAGTAAATATGATGAAAAGATAAACAGTATAAGAGAGAAGATATCTAATCTTCTAAGGGATATAACTACGGCTGATGAGCTCTCTTTGGAGGCTTTTAAACTATCCGATAAAGTTAAATTTAAAGAGGTAGAGAGAAGCCTTGCCAAAATAGGTCTAAAAGGTGATGATATAGATAATGAAATCATCAAAACTTTTGCACTTTTTGGACCTGAAGCAAAAGAGCTTAGGTTTTTAGTGGCATATCTAAAGATGACAAATGAGATTGTCCGCACCGGAGAAGGTGTGAAAAAATATGCCCGCAAAATGAGTGAATATATAAGCCATGAATTTAATATAGAGCCATTAAAACCTACTATTTTACTGCTTCACAAAAGCAGCGTGAATGCTCTTAAGTATATTTTAGAGTGTTTTAACGAGTATGAAAATTGCAACTACGAAGATACATACACAAAAGTATTAGTAGAAGAGAGCATGAATGATGACCTCTTTAGCATTCTTGAAAAAGAGATACTAAACAGAATTATAGATGAAAAAGAGCTCTCCATTGATTATGTAAAAATTTTGGGAAGTCTTAGAAAACTAGAGAGATCATGCGACAGAAGCGTAAATATTGCAAATCTCATGTTATATGCCGAGCAAGGCGGAGAGATTAAACTTTTTAACTAATTGACGGCTCTTCTCTTGATGCATGGCAGACTTGTCAATAGGCTGCCATGATTTTAAAAGCTGATGCTCCAACGGCATTTTTGGACTCTTTTACCGCAGACACTTTAAATGCAAAAATCTACTTCTGTTTGTGTGAAAATTTAAACCGGCTCTCCATGTCAATTGTCTCATCTCTTCCAAATACTATTACCTCTTTGTCAACCACAATCTCACTCCCGTCTATCTTGTGCGGATAATCAACAAAATTTAGAATGTGCTTTATTGTATTTATTCTTGCTTTTTTCTTATTGTCGCTCTTTACCACGGTCCATGGTGCAATTTTTGTATGTGTTGCACTTAACATCATATACTTTGCAAGAGCATACTCATCCCACAAATCTTGAGCTTTTGCATCAACCTCGGAAAATTTATACTGTTTTAAAGGGTCCTGCTCTCTTTTGGCAAATCTTTTCGCCTGCTCCTCTTTTGTTACAGAGAAATAAAACTTGAAAATTTTTATATCCTCTTCTGCTATCATTTTTTCAAACTGCGGCACATCTTTTAAAAACCTATGATGCTCTCTCTCGCTGCAAAAGCCCATGACCGGCTCAACCATAGCTCTGTTATACCAGCTTCTATCAAAAAGAACTATCTCGCCTGCACTTGGCAGATGAGCAACATATCTTTGAAAATACCACTGGGTCTTCTCTTGGTCACTTGGCTTGCCTAACGCTACAACTCTCGCACCCCTTGGGTTTAGATGCTCTATGATTCTCTTAATAGTTCCGCCCTTGCCTGCCGCATCACGCCCCTCAAAAATCATAATAACTTTGAGCCCTTGCTCTTTTACATGGTTTTGAAATTTTAAGAGTTCGATTTGTAATTTTTTCAACTCCTTTTCATAAAGCAGCGTCTCCTTTTTTACCCATATACGAACCCTCCCCTCTTTATCAGCTTCTTTTTGCTCTTTTTTTAATTTTTTTTCATTCATAAAAATCCTTTACATTATTATATTATAAACTTAGAACTTATAAAAAATAAAAAATAAAAATTTTCCTACATCGATTTTAATATTTAATTAAGAGATTAAACTTTTTAACTAATTTTAGAAAAAATTGCAACACTGATTAAATTTTAAGCAATCAATCTTTTTTTTAAAAAAATAAATTAGATATACTGTTACTTATATTATTTATAAAATCTAGGAGATAGAAGCAATGGGAAAATTTGTTAACAGCATAGAAGAGTTTTTTACTTTTTGCGAAGAAAATGATGTTCAGTTCGTAGATTTGAGATTTACGGACATTAAAGGCACTTGGCATCACGTTAGCTACCGTATGAGTGCGATAAATAGAGAAATACTAGAGAACGGTTTCCCGTTTGACGGATCATCTATTGATGCTTGGCAGCCTATTAACAGATCTGACATGATTTTAAAAGCTGATGTTCCTACAGCATTTTTGGACCCTTTTACCGCAGACCCTACCATAATTATTTTTTGTGACGTTTATGACATATATAAAAATCGTATGTATGAAAGATGTCCTCGTTCAATCGCAAAAGCTACATTGGCACATGCGGACTCTTTAGGAATTTCTGATGCTGCATACTTTGGACCTGAAAATGAGTTCTTTGTTTTTGATAATATCCAATTTATTGACAACCCAAATGAAGCGGGATATAAAATTGATACCGAAGAGGGCGAATGGAACTCAAACACTCACTATGCAGATATGTACAACTCAGGTCACAGACCCGGAAACAAGGGTGGTTACTTTCCTGTAGCTCCTACTGATAGCATGGTTGATCTTAGAGCTGAGATGATGTTGGTTTTAGAACAAGTAGGTTTAGAGGTCATTCTCGGACATCATGAAGTTGCTCAAGGGCAAGGTGAAATCGGTATCGTTTTTTCAGATATGGTTACAGCTGCTGACAATGTTCAAAAGCTAAAATATGTTATAAAAATGGTTGCGCATCTAAACGGTAAAACTGCTACGTTTATGCCAAAACCAATATTTGGCGACAACGGTAACGGAATGCATGTTCATCAATCACTCTGGAAAGAGGGCAAAAACCTTTTCTATGAAAAAGGCAACTACGCTAACATAAGCGAGATGGCACTTCACTACATCGGCGGTATCTTTAAACATGCTCGCTCCCTAGCAGCATTTACAAACCCTTCGACAAACTCTTACAAGAGACTTATCCCAGGATTTGAAGCTCCTAGCATCTTGACTTACTCTATGCAAAACCGTTCTGCATCTTGCCGTATCCCTTATGGTTCAGGCGAGAAATCAACACGTGTTGAGATGAGATTTCCAGACTCGACTGCATGTCCATACTTAGCATTCTCTGCTATGATGATGGCTGGACTTGACGGTATAAAAAACAGAGATATTCCAATTGGTCCGATGGATGAGGATTTATTTGAACTATCTTTAGATGAAATTCGTGAAAAAGGCATTCCTCAAATGCCACACACTCTTCGCGGTTCACTAGAGTCGCTTATCCGCGACAACGACTTCTTAAAACCTGTATTTACGCAAGAGTTTGTCACTGCTTATAAAGACTACAGATTTAAGCGTGACGTATGGCCGGATGAGGGTCGCCCTACTGCTTATGAGTTTAAAACTACATACCAGTGCTAAAACTTTAAATCCCGCTTTTTTGCGGGATTACTCCCCTTTTCAAACATTCGACTAATCGTAAATTCGCTATAATTTCAAAATAATAACAGCGTGTAAGAGTGCGTTATTAAATTCAAGTTTAAAGGTATATTATGAAAAATATTCCAGAGGGAAAATATCGCCCTTATCCAAAGATTGATTTGCCAAATAGAAAATGGCCCAATAACAGCATAACAAAAGCTCCAAAGTGGTGCAGTGTTGATTTACGCGATGGTAATCAAGCACTTATAAACCCAATGGACATGAACAAAAAACTTGAACTTTTTGCACTCTTACTCAAAATCGGATTTAAAGAGATAGAGGTTGGTTTTCCATCAGCATCAAAAGTAGAATTTGATTTCCTGCGCCGCCTTGTTGATGAGTCTCTTATCCCTGATGACGTAACTATACAAGTCTTAGTCCAAGCAAGAGAGCATCTTATTGCAAAAACATTTGAAGCTCTTAAGGGCGTAAAAAAAGCGACTGTTCATCTTTATAACTCAACTTCTTCTGCGCAGCGCAAGATAGTTTTTCAAAAATCCAAAGAGGAGATTATCGCTCTTGCGTTAGAGGGTGTTGATTTGGTTAAAGCGTATGAAGAAAAACATGACGGGGAGATATTTTTAGAGTATTCACCTGAGAGTTTTACAGGAACAGAACTGGCGTTTGCAGCCCAGATTTCCAATGCTGTGACTGCAAGATGGGGAATTAAGGAAAACAGAAAAGTGATTATAAACTTGCCTGCAACCGTTGAGATGGCAACGCCAAATATCTATGCAGACCAAATTGAGTGGATGAGCGAACATTTAGACAACAGAGAGAACGTAATCATCTCAACTCACACTCACAACGACAGAGGAACAAGCGTAGCAGCAACGGAGCTAGCACTTTTAGCAGGAGCCGACAGAGTAGAAGGAACACTTTTATGTAACGGTGAGAGAACGGGAAATGTTGACATTATTACTCTTGCTCTAAATATGACGACACAAGGCGTAGAGTCTAATCTTGACTTTAGCGATGTCAACAAAGTTTTAGACATAGTTGAGAGATGTACCGAAATAGAGACTCATGTACGCCATCCTTATGTTGGTGAGCTTGTCTATACCGCTTTTTCAGGCTCACACCAAGATGCTATAAATAAAGGCCTAGCTTACAGAAAATCAAAAAATGAGATTTTCTGGGAAGTTCCGTATCTTCCGATAGACCCTGAAGATGTAGGAAGAAGCTATGAGAGTATTATCCGCATAAATTCTCAGTCTGGAAAAGGCGGGGTTGCATTTATTTTAGAGAAAAACTTTGGTTATCAACTTCCAAAAGCGATGCACCCTGAAGTCGGTAAACTAGTTCAAGAAGTAAGTGACAAAAAAGGACAAGAACTTAGCTCTGAAGAGATATTTGAAATTTTTAACGAGAACTATTTTGCTATAAAAGAGCATATCTCCTTAGTTGACTTTACCGTCTCTAGTGTAAAAGGTATCTCAAAATGTACTTTGACCTACTCTCATGAGGGCAAAGAGATTGTAGCCCAGGGAGAAGGAAACGGTCCTGTTGATGCATGTAAAGATGCCTTAATGAAAAACTACGAAAATGAGTTTTCTATCAACTCATACTTTGAACACTCCTTTGGAAACAAAAGCTCTGCAAAAGCTATCGCATATATAGAGATAGAGACTAAAGAGACGCTCTCATGCTTTGGAGTAGGCTCAGACAACGATATAGCTACAGCATCTGTAAAAGCACTCTTTTGCGCACTAAATAGAGCGTTTCATTAATATAAACGTCAAAGGAAGTAATTCCTTTGACTACGCTAGCCGCTGTGGCACTGACGCTTGACGCATAAAGCGTCAGAAGTTATGGCTATAAAATGAAGTTTCTTTATAGAAGCTTGCCTCATACAAGGCAGAAAAATTTCTCCGCAAAAGAGGGCAACTCTCTTTGGCTCTTAAAAAGATAATCTCCATTTAAAAAAGTAACTGTTTTCATAAGCTCCAAACTCACTCTCTTCTTTGCCATTTAGTATCTGTGCACCTATCGTAAAACTATTGTAATCGTTTAGCGTATAGTTTAGGCTAGGCGATATAAAACGTGAATTTTTGTTACCAAAGCTCTCTATATAAAGCAAAGAAGCATCTAAAAAAAGATTGAAACTATAAGATAGTGTAACTCCGCCATAAAAATTAGCATTGAGGAGATTTGATAAAATATCCGAATTTATATTTAAAAGTCTCTCTTCATTTGTAAACTCTTTTGAACTGTACAACGTCTCAAACACCACGCTCACACCATTTCTAAAGCCATACTCCGCTCCTAAAATTCCCTGAAAAAACTCCACCTCATACTCTTGGTTTAGGGCATCAAAAAGGGTGCTTTTTATATAACCGGCTTCACTTCTTAACTCTATTCCCGTATCTGCTAGATTACCCTCTATCTCATACCCTAGCATCTTGGTTTTTTCAGAGTGTACAACATTGACTCCAATATCCACAAAGCCAAGATACCCTTTGTATCCTCCTGCATACTTAAACTTTTTTTCTGCATTTTGGCTCGCTACAAAAGTGACATGTGAGGTATCACTCAAGTGTCTGACATAAGAGGCGGCACTTACTCCGTATATCTCATCCGGCTCTATCGCATAGCTATTTTTTGGGTTAAAGATATTTGTCGGTGTCCATATACGCCCTACTCCCATAGATATATTTTGTAAACCTGCTACTACTCTGTTTTTTGAATCCTCATACCCCACGTAGGCTCTATAGAGTTTTACATAAACTGAACCATCACCATAATCTTTGAAATTTGTCTGCGACTCAAAAGGGGTGTTGGCACGGGAGTTTTTTAGGTACTCAAAACCATTTGAGCTTGTATAGCTATCTCCTAAATAATTTACCGCGTCACCAATTACGCTTGCGAAATAGCCCTCATTTGTGTAGTTGGCATAAACTCTAACTCTATTGTAATTGTAAATATGCCTTTTATATTCTACAGCGCTTGAGCCTTGCGAGAGTGTAATATTGGTATTTTCTACTTTATAACTCATATCTCCAAAGAGTGTTATGGCAACAAAAGGTAGAAAAAAGAGTAATTTTTTATTGTTTATAATCATCTGCGACTGCGCCATCTATTAACGTAACAATCCTCGTTACACTTCTCATAATAAGCTCATCATGTGAAGCAAACAGGATGCTAATCTCCTCTCTCTCATTTAACTCTCTCATCATCCCAATAAGTATCTCAGAGTTCTTAGAGTCAAGATTTGCGGTAGGCTCGTCTGCTAGTATGATCTTTGGTTTCGCGGCTACTGCGCGTGCGACTGCCACGCGTTGCTGCTGTCCACCGCTTAGAGCATTTGGAAGTGATTTTAGCTTATTGTCAATCTCCAAAAGCGTTGCAACCTCCAGAACTCTTTTTTTTATATCGCTATCGCTAAAACCACGAAGTCTCATAACAAAGCCAATGTTCTCTTCAACATTTAAAACAGGAATAAGATTATAGGCTTGAAACACAAAACCCATCTCATGGAGTCTTAAATTTGTCCGCTCGCCTTCACTCAAAGCCGTTATCTCTCTTTCTTGAAGAAAAATCTCGCCGCTATCACAGCTATCAAGTGCTCCTATGACATTTAGAAGTGTAGTCTTTCCGCATCCCGAAGGTCCGCGAAAAAGAGTAAACTCTCCGGCTTCTATGATTAAGTTTATATCACGAAGTGCATGAACCTCTCTTGGCTCACCTCTGTAGAAATACTTATTTACATTTTGTAATTTTATCATTTGTCAGCCTTTATCACTTCTATGGGGTTGAGTTTTTTTATCTTTGCCAGCGGAATAATTACACTAAGTAGTGACGCGGTTATAATCGCTCCAAACGTAGTAGTAAAGTAAGAGACTTTTATGGTGGCATATATTACCGCTTCATAGCCCCACATCTCCAAAGCATCTGAAAATGCACTCAAATCTATTCCATAACGCTCAAGATAGATAAGCAAAACAGCTCCTAAAACCGCTCCACCGAGATATCCAAGAAGCCCGACAACTATAGACTCTAAAAATATCTGCGCTCTTATATATCTGTAGGGCATCCCTAAGCTTATCATGATGCCAAATTCACGGACTCTCTCCAATATAGAGACATACATGACACCGAAAATCCCTATAAAAACAACGCCCATAACTATTAAAAATGTGACGGAGTTAAATATAATCATCACATCCTGCATCATCTTCATCATGGGCTGAAGTTCTAAAAACTCTTTAACATCTAAATTTGGAAATGCCCTCTTTAGTTTTTCATAAAGCTCTCTCTCTTCGCCTCTAATAGCAATCTGCATAGCATCTTGTGAGGTAGTTCCTAGAAATTTGTGCGACTGATTAATATCTATAAAAATAGCGCTGTTATCAAGTCCGATATTTGTAGTCTGAACAATTGCTCTAACATGAAGTGCTATAGAGTTTATCTCGCCCTTTGTGTCCTGAGTGGAAAAGACGACTTTAGAGCCTATGCGAAGCTTTAGTGTTTTTGCAAGCTCTATTCCTACGATAGCACCCTGCTTTTGCAAATCAATAACACCCTCTTTTAAAAACTCGCTAAACTTTCCAAAATGCTCCTCCTCTTTTAAATCTATGCCGATGAGAGATGCAAACGATGATTTTCTTGCAGTAGAGAGGAGACCGTCTGCTTTTACTCTTAAAACAACCGCTTCTACGCCTTTCATGCTCTGTAGTTGGGCTTTTATCTCATCTGCGTTTTTTATCCTGTATGTTAAATCTCTGTTTACCCTATACTCTTTTGCAAAAATGCTAATATCTCCACTCTCGCTTCTTTTGTTTTTATCTACCATATTTTTAACCAAGCCGTCATAAACACCTTCAAGCACAAGCATCATGCTCATACTCACCGCAATCATAATGATAACAAGGAGCACTCTTGCACGCCTTAAAAATGAGTTTTTCCATGCTAATTTTAGTATGAGCTTATACATGTCTTGTCGCCTCAAAAGGTCCAAATGAGTTTATATACATATAGGGGTATAAAATGCTCAAAAAGTTTAGCAGATAGATAACTCCTAGATTCCAGCCAATTGTAAATAGATTAAAATCAAAAGGTATCTCATTTAAGACGATTCCGTAATCCTTGTATATGTCGGCAATCCCCTCTATCACGATGGGATTTATACTGTAATAGTAACAGATATAAGCGGCTATCGGCGTGGCTAGAACAGTCGCTAAGATAGAGAGAATCAAGATTTCATAAAAAAGAATTGAGAAAATATTTCTCTTTGAGAGTCCAATGCAACGCAAAACACCAAACCCTTTTATCCGAGAGCTGACATTTATAAAACCGTAAATCATAATCACAAAAAAGATTACAACCATAAATAAAGAGAGGGAAATATACCCAAAAACAGCATCAACCTCCATACTCTCAACCATATTTCTCATAAGGGTTTTCCATGTAAGAGACTCTAAATTTTCATCATCAATAATTGTAATGATTTGACTATTTACCTTCTCTGCATCATCTATATTTTTGAGCTTTATAGTTATATAGGAGGCTCTGTTTTTTGCATACATCAGCTCATCAAAATAGCTTCTTGCGATAAAGGAGCTACTTGAATCAAACTCAAACGAGCCTGTTTTAAATGTTGCACAAACCCTAAAAATATCAGCCGCAAAAGAGCCATCACTCGCACTCCCGATAAAAGCAACCTCATCGCCGATGCCAAGCTTTAATTTTTTTGCCAGCTCAATGCCCATATAGACACAGTTTGCGGAGTTTTTATCTAAAAAAGCACCCTCTGTAAGAGCTGACTCAAGAGAGCTTAAAATCTTCTCTTTCTCTGGCTCTATCCCTGCAACCATGGATGCGGCAGAGTGCTCTTTGTTTGAGAGCAGCCCGTATGTCTCATATCTTGTGCTGTACGCTTCAATAGCTTCTATTTTAGCTAGTTTGTCAGTAATTGCCTTAACATTTTGTATAAGATATTCGTTGCCGCCGATATCGCGATAATCTTTATGGTAAATCTCTATAGCACCCGTATAAATTTTTAGAGAATTTTCAAGTATGGCGTTATGAGAGCCGTTTGTTAGAGATATATATAGTATAAAAAGTATCGTCGATGCAAAGGTCAAAACAGCCGTTGCAGTAGAGCGTCCCTTGTAAAAAAGAGTATTTTTAAGTGCCAGTTTAAACATCTCGGCTCCTCCTTACTTTGAAAATCTCTTTAAAGCACTTTTCTGAAAATACTCCTCTGAGATTTCCCTATCATACTCAACCTCTTCTAAAAATATCTCCGTATATCTACCCTCAACATCACTTGATTGGACTCTCCAATATGTCGGGATATAGTAGTTGCCTACTTTTTTTACATTTTCGTATATAAAATACCTTACCTCTTTGCCCTCTTCATCATAAAATATATCTTTAGAGGAGGTATAGGTCTTAGTGTCTATATTTAGCACTATCTTCCCCCAAACAACAGGAGCGTTCTCTTTTGGTAAAAGCTCAATTATTACGAGGCTTCCCTCTTTTTTTATGATTTTTGGCTCATAATCCTCTACTATTGAACTCTGTTTTACCATATCATCGTTTGTTATGTCGCTTCCCATCCATTTTTGAAGCATCATAGAGGGAGGTATCTTTATAATCCTCTCTATCTTGGGCACATACTGCCACATCTCCCCATCAAGGCTTAAGAAGGTAATGCCGTCATCTTTTGGCGGATAGATAATTTTTACAAAGCTCTTTTTGGTTCCCTGAGAATAGCTCTGCATCTTCATGCTTCTCTCATGCCCCATAAAGAGTATCTTCATCTCTAACTTCATATAGATATTTTTACCTCTGAAGTTTTCATCAAGTTTTTTGATAATCTCATGAGCCTCATCTGCCCTTAGATTTAGTATCAAGACAAAAGCTATTAAAATAATTTTGCTCATATACAACCTTTGTGAAAATCTGCTCTACTTTACTCTCTATTCTTTAAAAAAAACTTAATGTTAACGCCAAAAATAGTTCATAAAAATTCAAAAAAACTTTATATATAAATTAAAATTATTATGTTACAATCAATCACAACAAAAAAAGGAGTTCTGTTATGTTAAAAAAAACACTCATAGGTAGTTTAATATTTCTACTTTATACACCACTTAGTGCTTACGATCTTAGGTCAAATATGTTACAACTTGGAGCAGAACTTGCTGAAGTTCAGAAGTCATTTATAGCTAGTGATCAAAAAGGCGTTGAAGACTCAATCAAGCGCTTTGCACAACATTCACAAGATTTACTCGGAGATAAAGACAACTTCACTGCTATGCTTCCAGCAAACAAAAAACATAAAGCAAGCGAAGCCGTTATGAGCGCGCAAATCATCAGCCATAATGTTCAAATAATCCTTGATGCTATTGAAAACAAGCGCAATCAATCAGGCATAGTTCGTCGTGAAGAGGCTCAAAGAGCTTATACTTACATAGAACATGCTTGTTTTCGCTGCCATAACATAGTGCGAGATGAATATAAGCAGTAATGACTAAAAAAGCAACATCTCTTGTGAATTCACTTCCGCCTCTGCACGAGGCGGTTTTGATATCTCACTAAAAATCTCTCTCTTACCGTTTATATTTACTTCCATAATTCCCTCAGGCACAACAAACTCTCTTTGAATCTGCGGATATAGCTCTAATACATTCTCATAGTACAAGGCAAATGCAGGTCCGGCAACTTTTCCGCCTGTTTCACGTTTGTACATCGGGGTATTATCATCATTTCCAAACCAAACAACAGTCTCTATACTCGGAGAATAGCCTGCAAACCAAGCATCTACGTTGTTGTTTGTAGTTCCTGTTTTGCCAGCAAGCTCTATCCCTTTAACATCTGCCATTCTACCCGTTCCACTTTTTATAACATCTTGAAGAATATTCGTCATTATATAGGCTTGCGTCTCCTGCGTTATAAAACGAGCGTCCTCTCTCTTCTCATAAACGGTTACAGAACCTTTGTCTATATATCGAACAAGATGCGGCTTGACCTGAATACCGCCGTTTGCAAAAGAGGTATAGTATTTTGCCAACTCTAAAGGAGAGAGCGTAATGCTCCCTAGTGCTATAGATAAATCCGGAGGAAGATTGGCTATGCCAAACTTCCTAAACTCTCTAAGAAGCGTCGTTAAGCCAATGTCATTAACAAGGTTTATAGTTGCTAAATTTCTTGAGTGAACAAGTGCTTCCCTTAGCGTTACAAGACCTTTATAATTTTTCTCGTAATTTTTTGGCTGCCATTTTAGCTCTTCGCCGTTTTTTTCATAAGTGTATGTTCTAGAGATATCAATTAGCTCCGTCGCTCCAGAATATCCTAAATCTACAGCAACTTGATATATAAAAGGCTTAAATGCAGAACCCGGCTGACGACGCCCCTGTGTTGCCCTATTATAAGAGCTTTTTTGATAATCAACACTTCCTACAAGGGCTAAAATATCTCCTGTTTTAGAGTCCAATGAAACAAGTGCACCATTTAAAAGAGAGCTGTTTATATCTTGTTCAATCTCATAATTTGGATTTGCAGCCAACGCTCTCTTGTCACTAGCAATATAGCTCTCAATCCTCTCAATCGACATATCGTAAGCTTTTTTGAGAGACTCTTTCGCCGCTTTTTGAAGTCTTATATCTATAGTCGTATAGATTTCATATCCGCCACTTTTTATATTATCTATTCCAAACTCCGAGGCTCTTCTTAGAATCTCATCCACTATAAACGGTGCGTTATTTTGTGTCAGCGTATCATCAAAAACTTCAGGCGTCTCAAGCAGGGAGTTGTTGTATGTTTGCTCATCTAACCATCCAAGGGCATACATTCTTGCTATCACACGGTTTGCCCTGCCCATAGAAATTTCATAATTTTTTGTTGGTGCATAAGTGCTTGGAGCTTTTGGCAGACCTACAAGTATCGCTATCTCTTTGAGGGTCAAATCATCAAGTTTTTTATGGAAATAGCCGTCCGCTGCTGTTTTTATCCCATAATAGCCATGCCCAAAATAGATCTCATTGAGATACCTCTCAAGTATCTCCTCTTTACTCAAAGCCAGTTCGAGTTTTAATGAGTAGATAACCTCTTTAACTTTTCTTGAGAGTTTTTTCTCTCTTGTGAGAAGTCTATTTTTTACCAACTGCTGCGTTATGGTACTAGCCCCCTCAACCAATTTTCCTGCTTTAATATCTTTAATAATCGCTCTAAAAATAGCATCTATATTTATGCCGGGGTGTTCAAAGAAAGTAGTATCTTCTATGGCTAAAAGTGCCTCAATTGCACGCGAGGGAATCTCATTAAACTCTGCATAATATCTATGTTCGTTTTCAAAAATATTAGCAATCTTCTCGCCGTTTTTATCATAAAACCTTGTTGTTAAGGGTGGTTTATAATTTTCAAGTGAAGATATATCATACTCTTCTTCGAGCAAAAAATAAGCAAGAACTAAAAATGGAGCTAAAAATCCAAACAGAAGAAACGTGAAAAATATATTTTTAACAACTCTCATGTTCTAAAACTCCTATTTGCAAAACTTGCATCAATTAAAACTTTTGTGTACGCATCCAGTGGATTTTGCAAAACATTTTCCATTCTTCCACTCTCTACAACTTTTCCATTTTTTATAACGCAGATATCTTCACATAAAATTTTAGCAGAATTCATGTCATGTGTTACAAAAAGTATTTTAAAACCAAACTCAGCTTGGAGAGTTTTTAGTAGATCTAAAATAACAACTCTACTCTTTGGATCAAGTGCGGTTGTAGGCTCATCAAGCAAAATAAGTTCAGGCTCATTACTTAGCGCCATAGCAATCACCACTCTTTGAAGCTGCCCGCCCGATAGCTCAGGTGGGAATCTCTCTAAAAGATCTGCATCAAGTCCGACTTGAGCAAAAAGCGTTTGCACTTTTTGCTCAGGTATGAAAAACTGTTTTTTAATCTTTGTTAGAGGAGAGAGTGCCGTAAAGGGATTTTGAGGCACAAAAGCCAAAGTCTTTCCGGCTATAAGCTCAAAATTGCCCTCGTGCTCTATCTCCAACTCCATACTCTTTGGCAGCATGTTAAGCAAAGCCTTTATTGTCAAACTCTTTCCGCTTCCGCTCTGTCCGACAAGTGCGAGGGAGGAGGAGATGTTAAAAGCAATGTCAACTAGATTTTTTTTCTCTATTGTTATTCGCAGTTTTGTTACATTCATTGTTTTATTTTAGCCAAACTTATGCACAACTCTCTTAACATATCGCAACTCTCGCCCACTCTTGCTATAAGACGTATAATAGCTCTCTCAACAGTCGGCTGCCTTATTGCACCAACTTCAAAACCTAATTTTTTAAGTGCCTCACGAATCTCTATAACTTTTTTGTTGTCATTGATAGTAATGGGAACGATAAGACCCTTTACCTTAACTCCCAACTCTTCATAAACAATCTTTTGGCGTTTTTGTATCTCACTTTTTAAATACTCTCTATTTTGCAAAATATATCTAAGTGCATTATGCGCCAAAAGTGTATCATATAGTGAAAGAGAAGTAGCGTAGATAATTGGTTTTGCACGGTTGATAAGATACTCGACGATATGTGAGGAGGCAAGAATGAAAGCACCGAAACTCCCATAAGCCTTTCCAAGCGTTCCCATTTTTATGTAGTTTGGCTTGATGGCAATCTTATAGTAGTCAAAAACTCCCATGAGATTTTCCCCGATTACTCCGCTGCTATGCGCCTCATCCACTATCAAGAGAGCATCATATCTATCACAAATTTCAAAAACCGCGCTTTCTACTAAATCGCCGTCCATTGAGTAGATGCCCTCAACTGCGACTATCTTTCTTTTAGCCTCGGATGATTTTAGAAGCTCTTCTAGCTCCTGCATATTGTTATGAGAGAAAAATTTTACATTTACACTCTTTATATTTGATGCAAGAACTCCCGAGGCATGATACTTCTCATCCATAAAAAGGGTATCCCCACGTCTAACAAGAGCTTCAATAAGCGCTATATTTGCATTAAAGCCGCTTCCTAAAATCACTCCATCTTCAAAGCCGTTTGCTTCACATAAAGCCGTCTCAAAATTTTTATGAATTTGATGATAGCCATTTACTAAAAGTGAAGCTTTTGAACTATGAAGCGGCATCTCTAAGAGAGTTTGACATGTGAGAGTATGTAGCTCTTTTTTATGTGCAAGTCCAAGATAATCGTTTGAAGCAAAATCTAAAAAAGCGTCGTCATAAAGCTCTCTTTGCCTGTATCTTTTAGATTTTTTAAGCGCTTTTAGTTCGCTTTCATAGTACATTATCTAACCATAACCTTGTCTCTGCCACCCTCTTTAGCATCATAAAGAGCCTCATCTGCTCTTTTAAAAAGAAACTCTAAGTCTTCCCCTTTAGCATACTCCACAACTCCAAAACTCATAGTGATTGGAACTATTTTTTTATGCTCTTTTACTGCTACTCTTAATTTTTCGGCTACTTTGTACGCACTTGCTCTATCTGTATATGGAAGTATAAGAGTAAACTCCTCTCCTCCAATTCTGCAAAAAATATCACCGTCTCTTAGATGTGAAGATATCAGTTTTGTATATTCAACAAGCACATCATCTCCAATATCATGACCATAACTGTCGTTTATTTTTTTAAAATAATCTATATCAAAAACAATAAGCGAAAGTGGATAAAAATAGTGGTTTGCGTTTGAACTACCTTGCTTTATCTGCTGATTGTAGTAATATCTGTTTCTTATCTTTGTAAGAGGGTCTGTTATATTTGTATGTTCTAGCTCTTTTTGGTAGAGCTTCTCTTTGGTTATATCTGAAAAAATTGCACTGTAATGACCATCTTTTGGAGAAATAAGAGAGATTCCGACCGTAAAGTAGTAGAGATTTGAGCCGATGAGAATCTTTATTTGATTGTCTTTAGGATTTTGCATCACATACTCAATCCAGTTTACTCCACCCATATTTTTATGGACATATCCATCTTTTTCTACAAAAAAACCAGATATTGATTTATGCTCTTTTTTAAACTCTTCGAGGGTGCTGTATTTGTTAAAATATTTGAAAAAAGTCTTGTTTACCTCAATAATACTGTTCTTATCTACCACCACTACAATATTTGATGAAGAATCTATAATATTTTTATAGTACATTCTTTGCTTGTCATTTTTTTCATGAATATAATTACCTACTATCACGGCAATAATCATAATAGTAATTAGCGTAATGGTAAGCCACTTATATATAAAAAAATCAAAGCCGTTATTTGAAATCTCCAGCACACGCTTGGAATCCTCAACAAAATCAACATAGAGCCAACCGCCTAAGAGCAGTGTTACTATAACAATAACTCCAATTAGAGAGAATCTGCTAGATTTTAAAATGAGAAATCCTTTTTTGATATATTTTAACAATATTTTTCTTTATCCAATAGAAAAATTGACAATAAATCGGTATTTAATCCCATAGCGGTACTTTCATACCCTTTTACTTCTCTAATATACTGTTTGCAAAACCCTTCAACCATACAAGCTCCTGCTTTACCTCGCCACTCCCCGCTCTTTAAATATCTCTCTACTTCATCAAAGTCAAAATCATTAAAGAGATACTTGGTCTCAGAGATATCTATAATCTTCATTTCACAAGATTGGTATACCATGCAGGTAATTATACTTGTCTCACTCCCGCTTTGAGTAAACAAAATATTTCGCGCTTCATCAGCGCATCTTGCTTTTCTAAGAATCTGCCCACTTGAGGCAACTACTGTGTCAGCAACTAAAAGCGGGTAATCCTTATATCCAAAAGCTCTTAGATTTGCTTCAAATTTTCCTATTGTTGCCTGATATACAAAATTTTTAGCAGATGAGGCGATTATGCTATCTTCATCAAAATCTACACTCTCTTGAATAAACCCGATACCCGAATCTCTGAGAAGTTTTGCACGGGTTTGCGAAGAAGATGCAAGTCTTATCATCACAGAGTGCTTGAGAGGTATGTCCCTAAAAATATAGCGATAATACCAAGAGTGATATTTAGAGGAACCATAAATTTTCCAATAAGCTCTATTTGAGTTTTAGCTCCAAGCATATTGCCCTCATTTAACATTCTCTCGCCTCTGCTTCTTCTTAAAATCATGACGATTAAATTAATAAACATGATGCTCCAAATGCCCTCTTTTATATGAGAAAACGCGGAAAAATCGCTCTGGCTCAGTCCATAACCTTTTATCATAAAAATTGCAGTTATTATAAGAGTAACGACAAACGGAAGCACTATATAAAAAAGTCTCTTTAGGGCATGAGAGATGCGCTCAAGTCTCTTTTGCGGAGACTCAATTTCTAAAAAAGAGTAGTGAGCAGCGTAACGCATAGCTATCATGCCACCTACCCAAACAACTGCACTAATCACATGTAAAAAAACTATGACTGTTTTATGCTCTAAAAATATATCTTGCACTACCCCAAAACCTCACTTATGTAAGCTTTTGCTTTTACTTTAGCTTCGGCAATCTTAGAGATATCTTTTCCACCGGCTTGCGCAAAATCAGCTCTGCCGCCTCCACCTCCGCCTAAAATCGGAGCAATGTTTTTAATCCACTCTCCTGCTTTTGCATCAGCACCTTTAACACCTGCAGCTATCAAAACTTTATCGCCTTTAACTTGAAAGAGCATTGCGCATAATTTTTCGTTTTGGTTTTTAAGTTCGTCAATTTTCTCTTTTATATCGCCGCTTGTCAGCTCATCAACCACAACTGCAACGCCGTTAATATTATCCGCTTTTATCTCTACGTGTATGCTGTTTTGCGCCTCAAGAAGCTCTACTTTTAACTCAGAGATAGTTGATTTTAGTCTTGAGATTCCTGCCATAGCATCTAGGTTTTTAACCTCTGCTTGAATCTCTTTAATCAGTGCTCTATTCTCACAGAAGTGCTCATACGCCGCATATCCGCAAACTGCCTCAATTCTGCGTACACCTGCACTTACGCCGCTCTCTTTTGTGATAATAAATGAGCCGATTGATGCAGTGTTATCCACATGCACTCCGCCACAAAACTCAATACTTGCATCACCGAAGCTAACGACTCTTACCTCTTGTCCGTATTTCTCGCCAAACTGTGCTTTTGCACCTGATTTTTTAGCGTCCTCAATACTCATGACCTCAGTTTTACCACCAAGACCGCGCATAATCTGCTCATTTACTCTGTTTTCTATCTCAAGAAGTTCTTCCTGCGAGATAGCTTTTGGATGAGAGAAGTCAAAGCGAAGTCTATCTGCTTCAACAAGCGAACCTGCTTGAGAGATATGCTCTCCTAGCACATCAAAAAGCACTGCATGGAGCAAGTGAGTTGCAGAGTGATGCTTAGTTATCTCGTTTCTTGAAATATCCACAACAGCTTCAACTTCATCTGATACTTTTAACTCTTTTTCAACCGTTATCTCAGAGAGGTTTAAACCGAAAAATTTCTTAGTATCTTCTACCTTTGCCAAGCCTGTAAGTGTGCCTATATCTCCACACTGTCCGCCTGATTCTGCATAAAAAGGAGTTGCCTCTAAAAGCACCCAACCTTTTGCGCCTGAGGGGAGCATATCGGCATGACGATACTGCTTATCCAAGAGTGCCAAAACTCTACTTTTGTGCTTTGTACTTTCGTACCCAACAAAGCTATTTTCACCGAATTTTTCTAAAAGCTCTTTAAAATCGCCATGAACAGCTTCATCTCCGCTACCCTTCCAAGCAGCTTTTGCACGTGTACGCTGCTGACTCATCAGTGTTTCAAACGTAACTGCATCAAGTTTGAGATTTTTCTCTCTTAACATATCTTCGGTCAAATCAAGAGGGAAGCCAAAAGTATCGTAGAGTTTAAATGCAACCTCCCCGCTAAATACCTCTTTTGTCTCCTTAAGCTCTTCATTAAAAAGCTCAATTCCAGATGCAATAGTTTTGAAAAATCTTGCTTCTTCAAGCTCAATCTGCTCTTTTACAACTTCTGCTTTTTGAGCTAGATAATCATACTCTTTGCCCATGATTGCGACAACAGTATCTACAAGTTTATACATAAAAGGCTCACTAAACCCAAGCAGATAACCATGTCTTACCCCGCGTCGGAGAATTCTTCTAAGTACGTATCCTCTACCCTCGTTGGAGAAATTTACACCCTGAGAGAGAAGAAAAAGAGCAGTTCTTACGTGATCTGCTATAACGCGGTAAGATGCGCCATCGGCATAAATATACTCTTTTTTTATAAGCACTTCAATCTTTTTGATTATAGGCATAAAAAGTGAGGAGGAGTAGTTACTTGTAACGCCCTCGCTAATTGCCACAACACGCTCAAACCCCATTCCTGTATCAATAGAAGGTTTTGGAAGAGGAGTTAGGGTGCCATCACTGCTTCTCTCATACTGCATAAAGACAAGATTCCAAATCTCTAAAAATCTATCGCCCTCGCCTCCCATACAATCCTCAGGACCATTGAAATTCTCCTCGCCTTGATCGTAAAAAATTTCACTACATGGTCCACATGGTCCCGTGTCACCCATCTGCCAAAAGTTATCTTTATCGCCAAGACGCATAATTCTCTCATGCGCTACATGCTTTTGCCAAAGCTTCTCCGCTTCATCATCGCTCTCATGCACTGTAACCCAGAGTTTCTCTTTTGGAAGCTTAAGAACCTTTGTTATAAACTCCCAGGCATACTCAATTGCTTCTTCTTTGAAATAATTCCCAAAACTAAAGTTACCTAGCATCTCGAAAAAAGTGTGATGTCTTGCCGTATAACCTACATTTTCCAAGTCATTGTGTTTTCCGCCGGCACGAATACATGTTTGGCATGAGACTGCTCTAGGATTGTGAGGAGCAGGAACTTCGCCTGTAAAGATGGACTTAAAAGGAACCATCCCCGCATTGTTAAAAAGTAGCGTCGCATCATCGGGAACAAGAGGCGAGCTAGCCACTCTGTCATGATTTTTTGATTCAAAAAATCTTAAAAATTCTTCTCTAATATCCATAAGTGTATCTCTTAGTATAAAATTGCGCGATTATATCTAAAAACAGCACTATAGCACTTTAAAAAGTTCAACAAATGACAACACTTTTTATTTTTTATGGCAACGGGAGCAGAGCCCCATGCTGGTTTCACTCTGTAGAAGAGATGGCGCGTTTGAGGCATGCGGGTTATGACAACTTGTACAGCTTAAATCCTTGCCTTCTCTGGAGGGATCTTTTACATTATGGGTCGGATGCGCTTTTCTCCCAAATGTTTTAACAATATGCATCCCCTCAATTTTATCTTTATGACAATCTGTACAGAGCTCCCAAGAAGGCTTTTTTAGGTAAAACTCGCTAAGCGATGAGTGTGCATTATGACACCTATTGCAGCGTCCGGACTCCGCAGGCTCATGATGGAACCTTTTTTTGCTCCACTCCTCTTTATATTTTTTATGGCAGGAGAAGCAAACTCCCTCTATCGGATCTGGAACACTATATTTTGTCCTATCTTTATCTGCCTTATTAAACACTCCTACCTCACCGTTATGACAAGATGTGCAGAGCCAATTTACCGATGGTGCATGTGAGTGCTTCTCTTTGTTTATACTCTTGTGACATCCATAACAGTTTGATTTTGTAATATCTTCAAATGCCACGCCACTTACTTCATTCACACTCATGTCGTGGCATTTTATACATAGCTTCTCATTCTCTTGGTTATGAAAATGTTTTTTGCTATACCCCTCTGGCGGGTATCTAAAATCTTTGTCAACTTTTGATACAAAAAAGAGCTCTCTGCTCTGCTCTTTTATAACTAAAGCATTTTTGTAGCCTGCCACTTTTATACTGTTTAGCCCAATATGAAGATTTATACTTTTACAGTAGTGTGAGCGCTCCTCATTAACCTCAATGCTAAACGTCTTGTTTGCATCTGTCGTTATTGAAATAAAATCTATTTTTTGGCTATCAGCCTCAATCACAAATGAAGCAATCCTCTCTTCATTTATACTAGAGATTTGCGGATTAAGCAATCTGAATCCTGTTTCATCCTGCGCAAAAAGCAAGAAAGAGCAGAACAGTAAAGAGAGTATATATTTTATGCAGATATACCTTCTCATTTTACAACTCTCTCAAATCTCTTTTTTAGAAAAAACGGCTGATTTGACGCATGCGGCGTATGGCACTCTATACATAAGCCCCCCTCGCTAGTACCACTACATGCAGAATTTTTGCTCTGCTGCGCTTTTATATGCTTATCTTTATGGCATCCCAGACATATCAGGTTTACATCTTTGCGTATAAACATGATGTAGGGACCGGAGTGAGGATTATGACACTTCTCGCAGTGTCCTGAATCCAATGGTTCATGGCGATATTTTGCATTACCCCATAACTCTTTGTTCTCCTCGTGACACTCAAAACATGAAGCATTAATAGGCTCTTTTGTGAGATATTTGGAGACACCTTTTTTGCTCTGTATATGACAGCTAGTACATAGCCAGTTTGCCGAAGGGGCATGAGCATACTTCTCTTTGTTTATACTCTTGTGACATCCATAACAGTTTGATTTTGTAATATCCTCAAATGCCACACCACTTACTTCATTCACACTCATGTCGTGACATTTTGCACAAAGTTTCTCATTATCTTTATTGTGAAAATAAGTATGGCTATACTCTTGTGGCGGATACCTAAACTGATGATAAAGCTCTGATGAGACATAAACATCTCTATTCTCTTGAGCTACTAAAACATTCTCTTTATAGGCTCTAATATCAACTCTGTTTTCACCGAGTCTCAGCTGAATGTTTTTGCACTCTGTATTTTTTTGGCTTTTCATATCTATCTCTATCTCCTCTAAGGGAGTCATTATTTTAATGATATCTACTCTTTTTTTGTCTATCTCTAAAACAACATTTAGCGTCAACTCAGTTTGAAGATGGTTCTGTTTTGGAGTGAGTACCTGCATAAACCCATCTTCTGCAAAAGCGCCTGTGAAAAATATAGCCAACGCTATAAAAGCTTTTGCAAAATCATAAGCAGATATCACTTTCCTATCCCTTTTGGATTAACACGGTCATAAGCAAACTCTTTATGACAAGCAGGAGCACAAGAACCACCCTCAGCACTCTCTTTAAACCTAAGCGGAAATTTTATACCGTTAAAATCGGTATAGTCCCTTATAAGATGCTTGTATTTAGAAGCATGTTCATCATGACAAGCTCTACATGCACGCCCTTTTCTATCGTTTACATGTAGGTAGTGCAGATTTACCTCGCCGTCTCTAAACGCAGTAATATTGTGCTCCTGTGAAGTAGTGATAAACTGTTTTGTAATTTTTTTCTCTGTGTGACACTTAAAACAAAAAAACTCTTTATTTGCCAAATCAGCATAAAAGTTTTGCGTAAAAGATTTTCTTAGAATGCTAAAGTTATCTGAACCGTGTGGATCGTGACAAGCTGAACATCCTCCCTCTTTTTTAACATCTTTTATTGGTTTGTGCCAATTTGGATTTTCGTCTAGATGCTTTTTCATATTCATAAGCATTCCGCCGTCTTCATCAGACTTTACTTCTTTGTCATGGCACTTTAAACATGTAGCAACCGGGTCTTTTTTAAGCAGTTTAACATGTTTTGTAGCATGCGGATCATGACACTCTAAACAGCGCTTCTCACTTGTATTTACACCACCATGTTTAAACTTTGCATGAGTTATTTTTTCTTTAATTGTATCATGGCAATCCAAACATAAATCCATCTTTGCATCAAGAGAAAGGAGTGATTTGTGATCTGCCGTATGTGCATCGTGACACTCTAAACAACTCTTTTCTACAATAGGCTTATGCTTAACCGCCAAGTCCATGTTGACAAACAGCTTTTCTGCTTTTGCACTGAATGTGCTTTTGCGGTCATGGCACTTCAGACATAGGGTATTTACAGACTCAGCCTTTAGTAACTTTTTTGTATTTGACTGATGCGGATCATGACAGTCCATGCATCGTCCATCTTTTGCAGGTTTATGATCAAACTTTTTTGTGTAGCGAGTCTTGTGACATTCATAACATATCTCAGAAATATTTTTCTTAACCAGCTCTCCGGGTTTATTATTCTTTGATGTATGGCAGATTTGGCATGCTCCCATCTTAAATGGTTCATGAAGATACTGCTTAAGCGGTTTGAATTTTGCAGGTAAATCTTCCATCTTAACAATTTTTGCTTTTATTGTTTGTGTTTTAGTGTGTGTTGGGATCTCTTCTTCTCTAATCTCATCAACTTGAATCTCTGGCGGTGCTTTTATAGCAAGAACAAGAGCCTCTTTTTTCTTATCAATAGAACTTTTAAACTCTTGGGCAAGTTTAGTGATATTGACATCTTTTAATTCATCATCGCTTATAGTAAAATTAACCTCTTCATAGGCATGTTTGGCATTTTTAAGACTATTTGTTATATTACCCATTATAGTAACAAAGCGACTCAGCTTATCAGCAACACCATATGACTGAAATAAGAATACACTCAGTGCTAATACCAACACTGTTATTATTATTTTTGTCATATTTTGTTTCATTACTATACCTCGTGTTTTTTAACTACCAAATTTCAATCAAACTATTAGTTTGATTGAAATTCACCTACTGGACACTCTTTTTCAATAACTTTATTTCGCACAAGTTTTTCCCTATCTGCGTGATGAGGGCTGTGACACTTATTACAATCTAGTGCAGCCATACGCTTATCAATTTCCTCTTTTGGATAATGACATGTGTAACAAAGCTCAGCTACCGTACGAGTCGTAATTGCAGCGGGCTTATCTGTTCTTGAAGCATGACATACGTTACACGCACCCAGGGTAAAAGGTGGATGCCCATGCTCTTTGAGTGGGAGAAATGCCTTTGGCAACTCACTGACATCTACGGTATGAGAGCTACCCGTAGTAGCTTTTATTCGTTCTTTGTCCATCTCTTTAAGAGAACGAGGATCTCCATGACTTGCATTAGCAAGATTGGTTGCAATCTGCTCCCCAATTTTTCCTAAACGCACAAACTTTTCACCAGCATTTGACATAGCAAGCAGAATGATAATGATAACAAGCACACCCACAATAATAGTTGGTTTAATATATTTTTGTTCCATCATATCTCCTTAATGCTTTTTATTATTTTCATTATATACTTCCACTGGCGGTGGCGGAAGATGTTTTTCTAGTTGATAGTGACCTACATTTCTGTGACAATCAACACACTTTGCACGCTCTTTCCCATCTTCACCTTCAACTAAAAGTTTTTCAGAGAAATAGGCTTTATGAGCAGTAAATGCCTTTTTATTTGGTCGGGTACCGCGTAATAAGTTTTCATGACAATGCAGACATCCACTATCATAAACCCAGTTACGACGCTCTCTGCGACGCTCATGCCAATCAATTTTTGAAGTATCGTGCGTAGTCTCAACCCACACATCCCACATACCGGTCTTAACCTTCTGTACCATATAACCAAGAGTAGATTCATGTGGCAAGTGACAATCCGCACAAGTAGCCATAATACCGCTATCACCGTACCCACCATGAACACTATTTCTATAAGCATCAGCCATAGGCTTCATAGAGTGGCAAGAACCACAAAAGTTTACGTCTGACGTATGCTTTACTGCAATGACCGTAACAAAAGATGTTCCCATCCCTACAACTACTCCACCTACTATAAGAGCAATTATAACCCTTATTCCAAAAGAGTATTTTCTCTTTCTTTCTATTCTCATATCATCTTTTTGCACTTTTCCCTCTTCCCTTTTATGTATACTTCTTGTAATTATTAACCTTTCTTTATTAATTTAAACTAAATATAGAGCAAAAGAATAAACTTTGTTTGAATGTGATTTTTTTGTGATTATTTCATACAATAATTAAATAGTAAATATAATATAAACATATAATTATCCTTCTATTTATAATTATTATTATTTATACAAAACAAAAAGCTGCATATCGATTTTTAAGAAATTAATTTACTTACTGCTGATATAATAACCCCTTACTGACAAAGTAATTTACGAGGAATAACTATGAAAAAAACAGTGCTTATACTTCTTCTGCACTCTTTGCTGATTTTAAACTCAGCCGTTGCTGCAGAGAAGATTGATATGAATAAAAAAGCTTTTATGTCCGTAAAAATAAAAGCCGAAAAAGGGGAAGCAAATAGCCAGTTTGCATTGGGTGGTATGTATTATCAAGGAATTGTTACCGATAAAGACCATGCCATGGCCGCTAAGTTGTACCAAAAAGCAGCAGATCAAGGTCATGCAAAAGCTATTTATAACCTCGCGGTTATGTACCACAAGGGTGATGGCGTAAAACAAAATGACAAAGAGGCTATCGCTCTGTTTTCCAAAGCAGCTAAAAAAGGTGATCAAAAATCGGCGCTTCATTTAGCGGACTTATATTATAAAGGTGACGGTGCAGAGCAGGATTATGCAAAAGCCTTTCCTCTATATAAGCAGGTTGCCGATGCAGGTTATCCACTGGCACAAAACAAAGTGGGCTATATGTATAAAAGTGGGCAAGGAGTTAAAAAGGATATAGAAAAAGCAAAAGAGTATCTAAGCAAGTCCGCAATGCAAAGCTGCGGAGAGGCTCAATATACGCTTGGCAGAATGTATCTTGAAGGCGACGGTGTTGCCAAAGATAAAAAAGAGGCAGAGGATCTCTTAAAAGAGGCTTACCTAAACGGAAACTCGGAAGCAAAACTGATTTTAGATCAAGAGCAGTGGCAAGTTGAAATTCAAGAGTCGGTTCTTCCAGAGGAGTAGAAGATGAAAAAAGCTTTACTTATTCTAATCTCAATCGCCACTGTAGCTTCCGCAACACAACTCTTTGATAGATGTGCGACTTGTCATGGAAAAAATGGTGAAAAACACTCTCAAAATCTAACAAAAAGCATTGCTGGCATGGACCAAAAAGAGGTTACCGCTATACTTCAAGAGTACAGAGCAGGCACTAGGAACACATACGGACTCGGAAGCATGATGCAAGGACAGGCAAAACGACTCTCTGATGCAGATATAAAAGAACTCTCTGGCTATATAGCATCTCTTGCTCCGATAGTCAAAATAGCTACAGAGCCTAAACGGACAAAAGATATGACTGCTGAAGAGATTTTTCAAAAATGCGCGGTATGCCATGGCGACAAGGGTCAAAAAAAATCGCTTGGCGTAAGCAAACTGATTGCTGGAATGAGTGCAACAGAAGTTGTAAAAGATTTAAAGGAATATAAAGCAGGTACAAGAAATACTTACGGTCAAGGAGTCATGATGAATGGGCAGGCTTCAAAACTCTCTGAGAAGCAGATGAATGCCGTAGCTATTCTTATAGAAGCTCTACCTCTAGTTCTAACTCAAGAACAAAAAGATGCCCAGAAAAAAGCCAAAAAAATAACTCAAGAAGAGATTGACTACAACAACTTTATGGAAGAATACTTCAAAGCAAGTAAAAACCCCAACGAAACTTTTGAAGCAGCAAAAAAAAGATATGAAGAACATAAAAAAATTTTAAAGGAACAAAATGAACAAAATATCAATAGCAATTAGTGTTGCCGCACTTTTAATGTACGGCTGTAGCGATAAGCCTAAAGAACAAGAGAGTTCAACCCAAATAAGCAAAAGTGTCGAGGAGAGTATTCCTAAAAGTATGTATGGCGTGCCTGCCACAGAGCAAGCACAAGCAAACGCACCTGCTAAGGGTAATGTACAGTTAAACACGCCTCATATAGCAAAGGCACTAGAGACTATAAATGGCGGCGGTTACACTTATGCTAAAGTTGATGAAGGCGGAAACATATACTGGATAGCAGGTCCACAGACAAATGTTGTTGTTGGAAGCTCTATCTCGTTCTTGGAGCAGATGGTTATGAATGATTTTACAAGTAAGTCGTTAAATAAACATTTTGACCAGTTAGTTTTTGTAAGTGCTATTGTACCCGCAGATGGAAGTGCTACAGATGCATCTGCTAAAACATTGACCCTAGAGGATGCTCATGCAAATTGCGACCACTCAAAAGAGCCTGCAACAACAGCAACGGTAACGCAGCCTGATTCAGCTGCCATCTCTGTAGCAAAAAACAAAGGCGGATACACTATAGAAGAGCTATATACAAAAAAAGCTGCCCTTAAAGACAAAAGCGTAAAAATAAATGCTAAGATAGTCAAAATTTCTAAAAATATTATGGGTAAGGATTGGATTCATCTTCAAGATGGCTCTGGTAGTGCAGGCACAAACGATATAATCGCAACGGCGGTAAACTCAACCGTACAAGTAGGAGACACAGTTACTGCAAACGGAATAGTCAAAACAGACATCGACCTCGGTTACGGGTACAACTTCTCTGTACTTATAGAAGAAGCTAAATTTACCTCTTTATAATATATATATAGATTGGGATATCTTTAAAGGATACCCACTCTAGCCTCTACTTCTTTGCAGGAAAATCTTTAAAAAGCTCGGAAATAACTTTTTTTAAATAGTTGTTTTTCTCTTCTTGCGTATGACCTTTTGAGAGCTCATCTATTGCTATACCCTGCCAAACAACCCTGTTTTCCTTGACATCAAAAACTTCTAGAATAAGTTTGCCCTCTTCATACTCGTTAGTTCTTGTAGTTACCCTAACATCAGGCTCTGCTGTAACCATTCCTGAAGGATAGCCTCTTGGATAAATAGCTGCGGGACCCATTGCTCCATAATATACATACGGTATAGGTCTGATTCCGATAGTCTCATAATTAGTCTCCATCTGACTCTTTTTTTGCACATCAAGATGCATTGTAATATAAAACTCAGCTTTGTTCTTAGGAGACTTTATATACCCCTTCTCTTGCATATACGCATCTAGCAGTCTGCTGATGCGATCTCTGTCAAAATCTCTCGCATCATTTCTGTTTGTATAGACCACGCTAAACGTAGAGAGGCTTGAGAATTTATACTCCGGATCATAATCAACCTGTACCTCAAGCGTCGAACACCCCGCTGTCAAAATAGCAATCGCAACTGCCATAAACCATTTTTTCATCTCTTCTCTCCTTTGGTATCTGTTTGCTTATATCTACTTTGTGATTATCGGTTTTACTTTTACCAATTTTTCACGATTTAACGATGCCATGATAATAACTAAAACTATTACAGAGATAACATAGTATATCCACTCTGGTACCGGAACAGGATCTCCTGCGGCATAAGAGTGCATACCCGAGAGATAATAGTTCACTCCAAAGTAAGTCATAATGACTGATGCATACGCTATAACGGAGACTACATTATATAAAAAGTTTGACTTGAGTGCGGGGATAAAACGCATGTGTGTTGCAAAAACATAAACAGCGATTGTAACTATAGTCCAAGTCTCTTTAGGGTCCCATCCCCAATATCTTCCCCAGGACTCGTTTGCCCAAACACCTCCGATAAAGTTTCCAAGCGTAAGAAGAGAAAGTCCCACAATCATTGACATCTGGCTTATACGAGTAGATTCCATAATGTTAACGCTAATCTGCTCACGTTTACTCTTATTTGCAAGCATAATATAAAATATCAACGATATAAAGCCAAGCAGTGTACTAAGCCCAAGGAAGCCGTAACTCGCCGTAATTATAGATACATGTATAGTCAGCCAGTAGGATTTAAGTACAGGTACCATGGTCGTGATTTGAGGATCAAGCCAGCTTAAGTGTGCTACAAAAAGTGTTATTCCCGAAAAAAGACCTGTAGTTGCAACTGCAAGCTCTGATGACCTTGCGAACAAGAGACCGGCTAAAATTATACTCCATGAGATATAAAGCATCGCCTCATATCCGTTACTCCACGGTGCATGCCCTGCTATGTACCATCGAAGTCCAAGGCTAAACGTATGAACGACAAATGCAACTGCAAAAATAACAAGTATCACGCGCACAACTCTTTTTAAGTCTAGAGCAGGTTTTGCTAAACGGATAAAAATCAACACAAGCAAAAGAAGACCGGACAACAGATAGATAGGGTAAAGCCTCTCAAAGATTTGTAGCTTGTTATATAACAACTCTGCTTTTATAAGCATATCTTCTGCTACTAGCTCTGGGTTTATCTTAACCTGATATGCTTTAATGTCGTCAATTGCCTTGTTTGCATCACTCCAGTTACCACTCTGCAACCCTTTAGAGAGTCCCAGAGAGTTGCTTCTTAAAAGAGCCATTACCTCATTTGCGGCTTCACTAGGAAAAGTTTCTAATGCCTCTTGAGGATAGTACCACTTATGAGTCTGATCTCCTTTTAAAGGAAAGACGGTCATAAAACGTCCTGAATATACCATATAAGCGACATTTACTCTCTCATCTACTTTAATAATCTCTTTTTCGTAAGTGCCTCTCTCTGCAGGGCGTTTTCTAAGAGCCTCTTCCGCCAATGGACCTAAAATATAGTTACCGAATTTATCAAAAACTATGCTGTAGGCAAAACTGTTTTTTGACTCTTCTATTCCTAGCTCTTTTTTCAGTTTCGGGTGGAAGATTTTAATCATCTCCACCTCTTTCCAAGCTTCAGGGTTTGATGCCATGCCTAAAATTATCTGATTGTGACTGAGTCCAAACATACTACTTTTTGCAGTAATTTTATTTAGATACTCCATACTCATCGTATCAAGAGGCTTAATCCTGCCGTCACGACTCTGAACAAGCAGAGTCCCATAGTGATTTGCATGGTTTGCATCAACATGTTTAATTTGCCCGGCATCAGCAGTTGATGCGACAAGAGGCTGCGTGCCAAAAAGTGTTGTAAAAGCCACAACTGCTGCAACAACTCCAGCCTTGTACTCATATTTCATGCGGGCAAGTTTTCCGAAGTAGCTATTTGGATTTAAAAGGTTTAGAAACATCCCTATTCCAAGCATTATATAGCCTATATAGGTAGGCCACTTTCCTGGGTCATGATTTACAGATAGTACAGTTCCTTTTTCATCTTTGTCGTAAGATGATTGAAAAAAGAGATATCCACCATAGTCAAGTACATTGTTCATATAAATCTTATAATCCTCTTTTATACTGTTTTTATTATCCAACAGAGTAATATAGCTCTCATAAGAGGATGGACTCATCGAGCCTGGGTACTTTAGCATCACAAATTTATTTAGCTTAAGCGCAAACGGTAGCTCTAAAATCTTTGCACCCCACTCTAGTGTAAGCTCTATATCATCCATATTTAGCAGCTCTGTAAAGCCCTGATAACGCTTTCCTTTACCCATCATAGCGACCTCACGTGTTTCTCCGTTGTATGTAACATCTACTACGAGTGCAGATAGCGGGTTTTTATCCATGTTAAGATTCTGTTTTGCAGTTTTTTGATATTCATCTGCATCAACAACCTTGACTGCACCTCTCTCATAAACTTCTTTGGCAACTACCTGAACGCCTCTGACATTATAGAGCTCTCCCGCATCAAATGCGTACTTCACGCCTGCTTCATAAACGCCCTCTGTTCTATCAGCCATTTTTGTCCATCCGATAGGAACATTAGCCACAAAAGATATTTTATCTCCCTCGCTCATAAGGCGAATAACAGGCTTGTTTACAGAGACTTCTTTGTCAAAAAATACGGCAAGCGGACCGACATCAAAAGATTCTCCGCTGCTTATAAAATACTTCTCAGGTCCCTGAGGCGTCATTATGACAAGTCCTGCTATAGGCTTTCCGTTTGGATCTTCAACAACCGTTTTTACCGCTTTTGCTATAAAACCTTTATAGGTTACCTTAAGCTCTTTATCGTCAATATATAAACTCTCGCTAAAGTCTCTTCCCCCAAGCTCAGAGACATAAACTACCTTATGTTTTATAAACTCTTTAGGGCCCTTTTTTGCCTCTATCTGCAAAAATGCATCAGATGAGAGCATGCGGTGTTCAGTTGCACCTTCACGTATATTCATTATGCCCTCATAACCCCAGTAACGTGTTATTCCAGAACCTATTAAAATAACTATAAATCCTACGTGGAATATAAGAACAGGAATCTTTTTTTTCTGAATCATTTTATATCGAAAAATATTTCCCAAAATACTTATTCCCAGCAGTATCTGAATTGCCTCAAACCATCTGCTTGCATATATAACAGCCCAAGAAGTATTTACACCGTAATCATTTTCTATAAACGTTCCTACGCCGCTTGCGGCTCCAAATAACAGAATTAGAACGGCCATTAATTTCATAGAGATTAAAAATGACCACACTTTTTTAATAAATGTCATACTTGTCCTTAAAGTTTTAAATCTTGCAAAGTATTATAACAGTTTGTAATACTTTTATGAAGCAGGGAGTCTATCACAGAGTTATTACGCAACGGTTAATGTGTCTCTATTTTTCCTTGCACAGCCTCCTCTTTTGGCTTCTCTTTTTTTTCTAGCAAAGATGTCTCATGCGTATTTGGCTCCGTAAAAACCTCCTCTTGAAGATTTTCAACAGCAACTATTATCCACTCCCCATGATGTTTTTTTAGCGTATATTTCATCTTATAAAAGATTGTCATAGGTTTTAATGCATAATCTCTCTTTACCAAGTCAGCATACCCAAATGTCCAGTTCTCCATAGTTCTTATGGTGGCATTATTCTCATTGTAAGCAATCGGAGAGAACCTTAAGTCATTTATCTGCGCAACCATGGCAAGATTGCTGAACTTCCAAGAGTCTGCCCAAACCATCAACTTAAAATATACCTCTTGAGAGAGCATATCTTTTAAAAGTTTTGTATTGCCGCTATTTGTCATCTTGATGATTCCATAGTTATATTTCAACAACGAATCTTTTATGCGTTTATCATCATTTACATTTGAGCTAGCAAAACAAAGCTGCACTAAAAATAGTAATATTAATAAAAAAAATCTCATCTTACACCTACGGCATCAAGTTCAAGTCATAACCACCGGCATTTGTGGTATGACAGCTGCCACCACCTGCATGCGTAGCATATGCATCCCGCGGGTCAACAAGCGTGTAAGCATTTTTTCGATATCCAATCATAGTCAACTTATTCCCTTGATAATTATATGGCGCCGGCCAACCCTGATATCCAACCAGTCTAGAAACAGAAGAACCATGCGGTATTGCTACATGGCACTGAACGCATTGGTAACCTTTGTTTGCCATCTTATTCCACCATGTAGTATGTGGCTCCTTAGGGTCATGGCAGTTTGCGCAAAATAGCTCTTGGGCAGTATTGTTTTTCAAATCATCCATAGTGTAAAGAGTAATACCATCTGGCTTCATCGGCCAGTGTTGATTTACACCTTTAAGAATATACTTTAAGTTTGAGCCATGAGGACCTTTTGGGTCGCCTCCAAGCTCATTATCGGCTCCGTGACAATCAGAACAGTACATAGTGTTAAGCCCTGGATTCTCTTTCCACGGCGTAAGCAGCTGAATTGTATCAAGCTCCTTTGGAGCATAAGCACCACTTCTTCCAAGAGAATTTATAACAACAGGGTGTCCAGATTTATTGTTTATATTCATCTCCCATGCCACATCCGTAAGCAAAGTACCGCCTGCTGAAGTATAAGTTGAAGGAGCATATTTATTAGCTACAAGACCTATTCCCCAATATGAGTGACATTTAAAACAGATTTGGTACTCCTTCTCTGAACTCTCCATGGTTGTAAATGTAGTCGGCTGTGTCCATTCTGGCGGCCATGTTGGCTCAATACCGGAGACTCCCTTAAGTACATTTGAGACAAGATTTGTAGATCCTCCGGGCACGCCATACCATGAACCGTCAACTATATGTGTGCCGGCACGTGCACGGTGCGGATTGTGACAATCCATACAAACAGCATGTTTATTTGTTTCCCAGTCCATCCCTTTTATAGCAAGCGGGTCAAGATTGCCTGTTCCATAGAGCGTATCAAGATTTGTATGCTGAGTTCCCACAATATTATCCTCCGCCAAGACAGGATGAGTATATAATCTGCTTAAAATAGACTTTATATCTTTTGCCCCGCCGACACCATGACAAGCAGCACCACCCTCAGTAGAGGCAGCTCCTTGAAAACATGTCTGCTCGTTAACCTGTCTATTTAAGTATCCTACACCCTCCCCGTTGTGAGGCACATGACAATTTGCACACCCAAGCTCTTTTACAGCACCAGTTCCATATCTTGCAATAAGTTCTGCATCGGTATATGTTGGATTACCTGGAGGATTTTGGTGCACACTCCCTGTCCAATCCGTTTTTTCATGACAAGATGTACATGTGCCTACAAAATTTTGCCCATGGTTTGCCCCGCTGTCATAGTGTAAAAACTTACTATTCTCTTTATGCGGATTATGGCAGGAGGAACACTCTACATATTTTCCGCTGTATCCTGCATACTCATAAAGTTTTATAGGAGCGTCTGGTATTGCTTTTAGCTCCATTGAGCGGATTCCGCCATTGCCAAAGGTTTTACTTATTGTCGGGTCATAGACAACTCCTACGGGATGATGATTTGAGAGATCCGCGCCTATAAATCCTACTGCTGTATCGGGTATGGTTCCATCGGGGGCATCACCGCTCATATCTATTGTTGAGGAGCCATCATAATCACGTCTAAGTTTTGAGACTGCACCGACGGCAATCGTTCCATCATGACAACTAAGACATTGACGAGAGAGTGCCCCCGGAGTATCATTTGCCGAGCCAAGGTCTGAGGCAATTGAAGGGTAACCCATCCGTCTTAGATAATCACTATCATACATAACATAGTCTGTTGTGGGCATACTTCTGTTCCAAAGCGGCTTTCCAATAGTCTGTGAGAAATGCGGTATATGACAAAAGACGCAAACCTCAGTTTCACTCGTAGCTTTTATGTTTCCTACAGCACTTGTTACCGAGAGGTTATGCTTTGTATTTACAATCGAGGCTGCCGACTCAATGGTTGAAAAAAACAAAAAAACCAATAAAGTAATTATTAAAGATTTCATTTTAAACTCCTTATCTGTGCTGAGTTAATAAGCTTAAAGAGTTGAATGCGGTTATTATTGGTATCTGTTACATATATTATATTATCTTTTGTTATTGAAATATCTTCTGCTAGGGCAAATTCGCCTCTTTTATCTCCATAACGACCAAGCACCATTAATAGCTCTTTTTTTTGATTAAAAATCTGTATATTGTTAAACATCGTATCACATACATAAATATTCTCATCACTATCTATCGAGATACCCCTAGGACTACCAAAGTTCCCTATCTCTTGCCCTAACTTACCAAATTTATCTATAAACCCTCCATCACTACCGAGTATCTGCACACGATGATTCATAGAGTCAGACACATAAAGCTTTCCATCATGACCGATATCCATAAAGGTAGGTCTGTTAAACTCTCCATCGCCTGTGCCGTTTTTGCCGATAGATCCTAAGTAGTCCCCTTTTAGAGAAGTTACGTGTATCTGGCTTGAGAGCGCATCTACGATATAGAGTTTTTTATCTGGGCTTATAGCAATTCCAACCGGTCTTTGCAGCATTTTTGGCTCTATAGAGTATTTGTAATCTCCATCTTTTTCAAAGACATATATTTTAGCTCTTACGGAGTCTGAGACATAAATATTTCCACTCTCATCAGTCGTAATATCTATAGGATATAAAAACTGCTCCTTTTTAGAACCGCTAATCGTAATCATATTATTCTTTTTTTTATCAAATATATAGAGTGATTTTGTAGCTATATCGGTCGTATAAACTCTCTCTTCATGAGCGTGAACACCAAACGGAGCTCGGAGGCTTCTCTCCTCTTTACCGAATAAAAAATCAAAAGCCTTTGAAAAAAAACCTTTTTTTATCCCTAAATCATCAGAATTATGGATAGAAGAGACAAACTCTATTTTGGCCTCATCCGGCGGCGGTGGCCATACCAATTTTACTCTCTCTTGAGCATAAAAAGTATTGAAGCCCCCTATAAAAACCAGCATATATAAAAAAATTTTCATCTCTTTTTCCCCTTTAAAATGTCCGCGTCAACTGTACTCTAAAAGTTGAACGCTCATTTTGTATTGTGTTTAAAACACTCTCTATCTCACTCTTATTATACTGATATCCCATTAAAAAACTAGTTTTTCCTGCTTTGAATGTCAAATTTGCATTTCCTGAATGCTCAAGAGTATTGTATGCTTCGTTTATCCTTGCGGAAGCATCAAACATCCAGTTATTGAAAAACCTATAGTTCATATTCATCTCTGCTCTTGGGTCAACACGGCTGTTGGTTTCATTATCAGTTTTTGTGTTTACATATTCTGCTCCAACTCTAAATCTGATTCGTCCTCTTGCGCCAAGTCTAAAATGAAAATCTAAAGACTCCATTATATTTGTCGTTGAATAGCTGCTTCTTCCTTCTGGCGTAATTAAAGAAGGCGCAGGGATAGTATTTGTATGACTGTATCTGGCAGTAATATTATTATTTACGATACTAAAAATTTTTGACAAAAAATAGAGCCCAAAGTTATATCTCTGCTCTTCTCTTTTTGTAGAGTACAAAGAGTGATAGTAGCCACTGTCTATATTTAAATTTGAATTGATAGAAGGGAAATTTTTTCTCCCTCTAGCGGTGAGCTGAATGTTATATCTCTCTGTACTTGTTTTTGTAGTGGTTGAGTTTGCATCTAAGATGGTTTTTACTATAGAATCATTTTTTTGCACACCCACCCTGCTTACAAGAGTAAAAGAAACATCTGAAAATATAGTAGTTGCATAGTTGTGAGTAGCATCTAAATTAACATACGAATTGCTGCCACTTGAGGTCGTGCTATCATATAAATATGCCATGGCAGACTCTGATAAAGTAATACTCGGAGTTACCCTGTAGTTAACTCCTTGATTAATGTTTAACGAGTCAAAAATATATTTTTCACCCCCTGTTAAATCTCCATACTCCATTGTCGTTCCAAGAAACGATAAGTAAGTGTCATAGTCGGCATTTTTTGGTCTATAGTTTAGATTCACGCCTGCATCCATAGTCTCTCTTGCATAATATTCATCATTTTCATATGATGCAGTAGAATCTATATTAAAAGCATCAGAAGCTTTCCAGTTATGAGATATTGCAAATATATCTTTGACTTGATTAATGCTCGTAATTTCATCGTTAATATAGTTTTGTTCATTTTCCAATATGGAGTGTGAATAGTTTGCTTGTACGTTATGCTTTTCTTTGTTATAACGAAATGAACTACTGTAAGTTGTAGTTCGAGAATCTTGCAGTCTGTCGCTGAACTCTGCCACTGTTTTTATTGTAGTAGCCCCATATGTAACCATATACGGTTCAAATTTTAAAGAACCGGTTACTCCCTCGCCGCTTGTCTCATACTGATAATTTGTTGAGTAAGCGCTATAAACCGTATTTACCGGTCTTTGTGTTTTATTCGCATAAATAGTAAAAGGAACTTTTGTGTCTTTGATAAAATCAAGATATGCTTTATAATCTTCCCCGTAAGTTTTACGCTTTGATGTCTCTTTGTCTCTTTGAAGTTTTTCTGTATCAAATCTAATAAGACCTTCAAGTGAGTAGTCAAGCAGACGTGGACTATAGATATTGCCTTTGTACCCCATTTTATACTCTTGTAAAAAGTTCTCTTTTGAGTTCTCTCTTCCGCTATTGGTATAATCATCTTGAATATATAGATAATTTAGGCTTCCATAAAGTCCACCATCGGGATAATCATTTGCCGCAAGCCTTGAGACTAATGCAAGGGTTAGACAGAGGCAACATAGGGTTTTTTTTTGTAACACGCTATTGTTTCACAATCACCGAATTTAGCATTAGCCTCTCAAGTAGTTTTGCTTTTTTTTCATCTTCTTCTTTGGTTTTTAAATCCTTCTTAAGTCCATCTTTGACTTCTTCAAAAGAGAGCTGATTTGATAGGGCTTTATCTTCCACTTTTACTATAAAAAAACCGATATCTTGTTCTATAATCTCACTTGTTTGCCCAATTTCCATAGAAAAAGCAGCATCTTCAACCGCTACTTCCAGTCTTCCTCTATGAAGGAATCCCATATCTCCGCCTTTAATGCGGCTCATAGCAGTAGAGTATTTTGCCGCTACATCTGCAAAAGGAGTCCCCTTTTTTATCTCTGCCATTGCATCATCAACTCTCTTTTTTGCTTTGCTTTTGCCTTCTGGATCTTCAGGGTTGTTTCTTATATGTATCAGTCTAACTCTTATCTTTTCAGGTTCTTTAAATTTGTAGCTATTTTTTTCATAATAGTCTCTTAGCGCTCTATCGCTAATATCACTCTTTATCTCTTTTTTATAAAGTTTTTTTAGTGTTTCATCTTTTTTAACAACTTCTCTAAAAGTCTCTTTTGTAAATCCAAGCTGCTTCACTGCTTCTTCTAGCTTTTCTTTAGAGCCGTAAGTTGCAGCGAGATTTGTCATAACTTCATCTACTTCACTCTCACTTGTTTTTATATTTTTTGAAACAGCATAAGTATAAAGCAGTGTTTTTTCAATCAATGTTTCCAGTGCTTTTTCTTGTAAATCTTTTAGCTTTTCAGCATTTACGCTTGAGTGAAAATATGCTTTTGGAAGCAGTTTTCCAACCTCTTTGTCTCTCTCATCTACTGAAATAGCAGTACCATTGACAACTGCAACCGTAGATTCCGGTAACAGTATCTTACCTGCGTATAAAAATGTGCCTAAAACGGCTATTAAAAATACTTTATTCAAAACCCCACCCTACTTTTTTTCTGTTTTATTATCCGATTCTAGATTTGGAGGAGCAGTAATTTCACTATATTTCTGAGGATTGTTCTCTTTCCATTTCTCACTAATATACTGAAATGTCTGTACTCTTCCGCTAAAACCATCAGCAACTATTATCTTGTCATTCTCATCTATATATACTCCAGTAACTAGACGAAACTGAGTTGGACCATAACCCCCACCGCCAAAAAACATAAGCAGTGCGCTTCCCTTCTCATCAAATATCTGAATATTGTTAAACGCGCTATCAGCTATATAAATGTTACCCTCACTGTCAATACCGACACCTTTTGGTCTTGCAAATGTTCCCGGCTTATTGCCGATATTTCCAAACTTGCTTATAAATTTTCCATCTTTATCAAATATTTGTACTCGAAAGTTTTGTGTATCTACAACTACTATATTTCCATTTCTTTGATCTACTGCAATGTTTGTAGGAAAGTTAAACTCTGCATCATTTGTGCCTCTTTGACCTACGCTATACAGAAGCTCTTTTGTAGCAATATCGTAAGCTTTAAACTGATGCGCTTTTGTATCTACAACATAAAGTCTGTGCTGTTTTTTATCTACTGCAATTCCCGTAGGGCTTGCAAACTCCATTCTATCCCCAAGAACAAAATTTAGCTCTCCGTTTAAGTTATAGCCGTTTATTTTTCTCTCACGCGAATCACTTACATATAAATTTTTATCTCTATCAAATGCAATTCCAACAGGTGCAGCAAGTCTGCCTACTATACCGTTGCCTATAAACTTAAGCTCTCTGCTATTCTCATCTATTACAAATACTGCATCCGAACCTGTATCCGCAACATACACTTTGCCATCTTGAAGTCCAACACCATATGGCTTGATGATGTTTGAAACCTTTTTTTCACTCTTTTTTTCACCCAAAAAAACATCTAATGCACTTGACTTATCCTCTTTTGCACCACCTCTGTATGTGGTTAGATACAGTATTTTTGGTGTTTGTGGATATTGAGGAAATGTTATAATTTTTTCTACTTCAACCTCTTTGGTAGCACAAGCCTGAAAAAAGAACATTATAATAACTTGAATTGAAAGAAAGATGATTTTCATATAAGACTCCGACTTTGATATAATAATATTGCATTATAACAAAGAAAGTATAATGGGAAAATGAAGACAGCAGGGAGGAAGAACCTCTCTACTGAATATTATTTATTGTGGCAACCTAGACAAAGGTAGCTGTTTTTATTTGTATGGCGAAGGAAGTTAACTTCAGTAGCTGTTGCTTGATCATTTCCACCGTTATGTGGATCATGACAACTACCGCACTCTACTTGATCATTTGTAGGCCCGCGAAGCAAATCTCCAATAGTTGTAGCACCCAACCAAGCAATATTATCACCTAGTGTTGCAAGATTTACAGTAGTCGCTCTAAGTCCAGCTTTACCCTCTGTATATATAATCGATACAGGATGATCGTTTGTCAAATCAGGGTTACCCGTAGTCGTAGCATTTAGCGGACCACCTATGTTCCCGCCATACTGAGTCGCAAGACCAGTTACTATGTCTTTAGATCCAGTTACTGATTTCATACCAGAACCGGGTGCATTTACAATAGAGTCTATCGCACTAACACCATCATGACAGCTAAGGCATGCTAAAGACGGACTCGCCGGAGCTGCCTCTGTATTTGTTCCTGCTATTGTTGCACCATACATATCAAATGTTCCCGCTGGAGTAGCCTTGTTCCACAAAGGCGCACCTGTAAAAGCGGAGTTTGCCGCGTGAGGCGTATGACAATATACACATATCTCCCCATTGTCAGCAGTTGAACTATCTAATCCAGCAAGAGCGGACAAGTCATGCGGACTACCACTAATCGGACCAGCAAATACAGACGAGGCACCTAACATTGATGCAAACAGAATAACTTTGATTTTATTACTAATCATTTTGTCTCCTTCCCTAATAGTATATAATTTTTTGTAATACTATTTTCTAGTACAAGTATAACTAAATCTAAATTAAACATGATTAAAAGAGAGAAAAAAATCACTTTGACTTATATCAAGTCACTTTTTGTAACAAAAATATAGATAAATTGTAATATTGTGATATTTTTGTGATAAGAATAACTGTTTGTTTACTTCTTGTGGCATCTTTGACATACGCCATAAGGCATAGTTCCCTTCATTCTTAACAGAGATATTCCGCCGGAACCGTGCGGGTTATGGCATCCGCTACAAGTAAGTTCTCTTCCGGGACGTGCAGGGTCTTCTCTATCTCTTGTTGGATGTCCTCCACTTTTATTCGGTGCACCAAAACCTATAGCTGATGTAACATGTTGTCCATTTGATTTTTCAGCATGACATGTAGTGCACAACTCCCAGATTGATTTTCTTAGAAAAAACTCGTTGTCTGAGCCGTGTGGGTTATGACACCTCTCACATCTTCCATCATTCACAGGACCATGTCCAAATTTACTCTCTTCCCACTCTTTAACATCCTCGTGACACTCTGCACAAGTTTTTGCCACTGGATCTGCTACTAAGTATTTTGAAGCGCCTTTATCTTGCATATTATACTCGCCAAATTTTCCATTATGGCAATTGATGCAAAGCCAGTTGGCAGCTGGAGCATGTGTGTTTTTTGTACTTATCATGCTGTTGTGACACTCATAACATGTGGTTTTTGTCACATCTTCAAGAGCTTCATTATTCGTTGGAATATTTGATGTCATATTGTGACATGAGGCACACTTCTTCTCTTTGGCATCCTGATGAAAAAATCTTATCTTGTACTCATCAAGCTCATATTCATCAACTCCCTCAAAAAGTTCTGAAAGAAAATAGAGCACTCTACTACTTTTACCTATAGGTTTTGCATCCTTGTAAAGAGTAACAAAAACAGTGTTTTCTCCCGGATTGAGGTTAATTGTTTTACAGTATGTATCTTTTTGCGGTTTTATTTCTAATGTCGTAGTTATATCACTTTGCTCTATAACTATATAGTCTGCCTCTTTAAGCGTAGCATTTATTACAAAAGTGCTGCTCTCTCCAATATAACGTGTTTTATCTTGAGGCTGAAGTATTAAGGAAGATATCTCTTGCGCATTACCACTTATTGTGGTAAATAACAAGAGAAATAAGTATATAAATTTAAAACTCATTTTATTTAAGGTTAACTTTTGGCGTTGCTCTGTCATAGTGACGGCGAGCGTGGCAGGCAGGTGCACATGAACCGCCGTTTTCCGTTTCAATGAAACGAATAGGGAAGTTTATCTTACCAAACTTCGTCTTTGCTCTTAAGTGGTGCGGATACTCTTTTGTACCATGGAAATCATGACAAGCTCGGCAAGAGCGACCTTTTTCTTTGTTTACATGTACAAAGTGCATATTGTTTGAGCCGTTTCTAAAATTTGTCGCTGTTGTTGTATTGGCATCCATAATCTTCTCTTTTTCATGGCACTGAAAACAGATATAGTTATCCTCTTCAAACTTATCATAGAAAGTTCTAGGGAACGGCTTGTTCAACATTCTTAAGTTATTTGAACCATGCGGATTGTGACATGCTGCACAATCTCCCCAGAGAATAGGACCATGCCAGTCAGGATTATTTTCAAGATGTTTTCCTATATTTAGAATCTTACTACCGTCTTCATCTCTTGTTAATGATTCGCTGTGACATGACAAACAGAGCTCTTTTGAAGTATTTTTAATCAAATTCATCGGCACCTCTGAGCCATGCGCATCATGACACTCTAAACACTTTCTAGGTCTATCAAGTGCGCCGTGCTTATCTGTTACCGTGCTTGTCCAAACTTCTTTATCGACATGGCACATAACACAGAGATCTTTTTTACCATCGGCTTTTAATTGATACTGATGATCCTCGGTATGGGGGTCATGGCAATTAATACACTGATCTTTTACTGGCGAGTGGATATTTGCGGTATTGCGCATAAACTCATCTTTAGCTTGATGACATGAAACACAAAGCTCATTTATACTAGATGCTGTTAATAATTTTGCATTATCTGATTCATGTGGATTATGGCAAGCTGTACATGCACCTGCTGCTACCGGACCATGAATAAATGCTTTGGTGTCTTTTGCTTCATGACACATAGCACATAACTCAGGAGGATCCATAATAAGAGCTCCTTCCCCCTTTGCGTCCGTATGACAAACAGTACAGTCACCCCACTCAAAAGGAGGGTGCTGAACTTTTTTTGATGCTTTGAGTTCTGTGCCGTAAAACTTCTCAGCATCTGTTAAAACAGCTCCTTGTGCGAAGACACTAACAGATAGCATGACAACTACTATCTTTAATATAAAAAACCAGCTATATTTCATATTTATTTTTCTCTTTCCTCACTATTTATTAAAACGGTCTGTCGTTTGCAGAAATGATGTACATTGTAAGCGCTTGCATATCCGGATCAAAAAGCGACCTGATTTTTACAAGTTGCGGATCCATAACCGGTGCACGCGCAGGATCAATAATAGCCGGTGCCTGTCCTCTAAGATAAGAGAGAAGTTCTCTCTCTTTTCCTAGATACTCTCTGGCAATTGTAGACAATGATGGCCCGATTGTATCTATATCATCTTTATGACATGTCACACACCCTTTTGTTTCAAATATCACTTGACCTCTTTGGGCACTTATATCTTGAGCCCAAATATTACACAAAAAAAGTGTTGAAATCGATAAGCCTACTATTGTTTTTTTCATCTAAAAGCTCCCTTGTTTTAGTTATTTTAGTTATACTGTGTCCGATTATATCATAACTTTTTCTAATTTTAATATGAATTTATCATCTTTTTTTTTCATCTTTTTGCACTGTTTTTGTACCTTCTATTAAATAATTGTACAGACTTAATTTTTCCTGTATATCCCTTATTTTAGGCATTTTAAATTTAATTTTAAAATGTATTAAATGAGACTTTTTTAACGGATTTAAGATTTTATATTACAAAATGAATATTTTTACTTTTAGTATTTTTGTAACATTACTTCTCTTATTTTCAGCAGATAACAATACTTTTTATCTCACTCATCTCTTCTATAGCAAAGCGCGGCCCCTCTCGTCCCACACCACTAAGTTTCACTCCGCCATAAGGTTGAATATCAAAACGCAGAGTCGGTATGTCGTTAATTACCACTCCTCCTGCGTCAAGTTCGTAGATTGCTCTTTTTGTAAGACTCAAATCATTTGTGAAGATTGAAAATTGAAGCCCGTAAGGAGAGTTGTTCATACGCACAAGCGCATCATCAAAACTCTCAACTCTAATCAAAGAGACTATCGGTGCAAAAACTTCCTCACAAACAATCGCCATATCATCTCGAACCTCGCTCATAATACATGGGTAAAAAAGCCGCCCCTCTATCTTTGGAGAGAGCATAGCGGTTGCTCCCTCTTTTATGGCACTCTCTACCCAACTCATAGCCCTCTTGCACGCCTCATCATCAATAAGCGGACCCATAAAAGTATCCTCCTCATAAGGAGAACCGACAACGAGTTTTTTTGTTTGCTCTGCCATCTTTTGCGCAAACTCATCATATATTTTTGCATTGACATAGATGCGCTGAAGCGAGATGCAGACCTGCCCAGAGTTTACAAATGCGCCGATAGCACATCTTGAAGCCGCCAAATCCAAATCCGCACTCTCATCAATATAAGTCGCGGCATTTCCTCCAAGCTCAAGAGAGATTTTTTTAATTCCGGCACTCTTTGCAATAATATTACCGACAGCAACGCTGCCCGTAAAGCTTATAACCCGTGGTATCTCGCTTGTAATAAGCGCACTACCTACCTCAGCATCACCATAAACAACGCTAAGAGCATCTTTTATCGCATACTCACTCTCTATAAATAGTTTTGCAAATTTATAGGCGGTAAGTGGGGCCTCGGGAGTCGGTTTTAACACAACTGCATTTCCTGCCGCTAAAGCAGGAGCCAGTTTGTGCGCCACTAAATTTAGCGGAAAGTTAAAAGGAGTAATTGCCACAACAACCCCCGCACTCTCGCGTATAAAAAAGGCTGTCGTTTTTTTACCGCTTCTCATAGCATCAGTGTTAATCGTCTCCCCATGCATAGTTCGCATAGTCTCGGCAGAAATTGTTATGGTCTCTATGCATCTATCAACTTCTACTCTGGCAAAAACGATGGGTTTTCCTACCTCATCGGTAATGGTTTTTGCTATATCCTCTCTATTTTCTTTTAATTTTTTAGCAACATCTAAAAGCCAGTCGCATCTCTGCGCTATTGTAGTTTTTCTAGCCTCCTTTGAAGCTTCTTTGGCGATAAGCAGTGCTTTATTTGCATCATCAGCGCTACAAATTACCGCCGAGGAGACGACCTCTTTGCTGTATGGACTCACTCTATACGTCATCTCTTTTCTTGATACTTCTTTTGAGCCAAAAAATATATTTGCAACCATAAAAACTCTCCTGCTCTATTTTATTTTTATTCTTGTGTTATTATAGTGAAAAATAATTTCTTAGGTCTTTACAAATAACATGAAACTTTTTGCACTCCTGTTTACACTTCTTGCAACTCTCTATAGTGCTGAACTTAATTGGCTTAACGACTACGATAAAGCACTCCAACAAGCTCAAAAACAGAACAAGGGAGTCTATCTTTTTATAGGTGCTGATGTATGCAGATGGTGTGATAGATTTAAGGAGTTGACGCTCTCAAAAAAAGAGGTTATAGATAGGCTTCAAGAGGAGTATGTGCTTTTATATCTCTCAAGAGACAAGCATCAGATACCAAAAAGGTTTAAAACCCAAGGTGTGCCTAGACACTACTTCTTAACAAATAGGGGCGAGATAATACACGCCGACAACGGAAGCAGAGAGGTTGATGGATTTTTAAATCTCCTTGAAGAGGTAGATTTAAAAAAATAACCTTAGAGCGTAATGTTCTCTATAAACTCTATCTTTGCATCCACAACAATCAAAGCATCAAAAACAAAATCCACATCTAAAGAGCTCCTTTTCATATAAACATGTGCCGTTTTTATGATTTTAGAGAGCTTGCTTTTTGTGATATTATAAACCGCACTCTCATAATCAAGACCGCTCTTAACCTCTATAAAGTGCAAAACATTCCCTTTGATAGCGATGATATCTATCTCGCCAAAACGGGAGTAAAAATTTCTCTCTACAACGCTAAATCCAGCATCTATAAGAAATTCGCAAGCTTTATCCTCTGCAAAATTCCCTTTAGCCCTGCTCATCTAAAGATTTACTACTTCAACTTTTAGAGATTTAAAAGCAGCCGTTAAAATCAGCTCATCACTCTCATCCCCAAAAAGCGCATTTATTTTAGAGTCTGCATAGTGAAATGTTACAAAAAGAGTTTTTGGCTCCACCTTATCCGTAAATTTAATCTTTAGCGGTTTCGTCTGCCCGTTTTTTGTTTTTAAGATGACACGTTCCCCTCTAAAATCATCCGCGTCATCACTATTTACAAGCAAAATATCCTCCTCGTATCTATCTACCAAACTAGGCGTTTGTTTTGTTTGCGCAGCGTTGTTGTACATGGCTATCGTTCTTCCGGTTGTAAGATAGTAGTTTCTATCTTTTTGCTCAACTATCTCCTGCACCATGTTTCGTAACTTGTACTGATGATAGTGGAATTCGCCTAAACCGTCCTCCGTTCTAAAGTCTAGCTGATGCAAAATCGGCGTATCTTCGGTATGAACAGGCCACTGAAGCCCTCTTTTTCTATGCCTTTGAAGTCTAATATATGATGCCCCGCTAAAGCGGCGGTATGCCACTTCCCGAACCTCATCCCAAATTTCGTTTGAGTTTTTATAAGCGCTGCTTCCGCCCATTTTATTATCAAGAAGTTGTAAAACTTCCCAGTCATCAGGCAAATCAGACTCAACAAGCGGCTGAGAGAGATGCAGTCTTCTCATAGCATTTACGTAAACACCTGTCTTTTCATACGCTGATTTAACACCTATGATGATGTCCGCTTTTGCCGTAATATCCGTTACAAAAAGCTCTTGCACCATTATAAACTCTAAGTTGCTTATTGCTCCCTCAACTTTATTTACATTTGGATGAATATGCGTCAAGTCCTCTCCGATATTCAGCACCGCTTTTAAGCGACCCTCAAGCATCTCATCCACAAGCTGCGGAGTCATCAAGCCAACCTCTTTTGGCACTTGATAATCAGGGTCATAATATGGAAGCATTCCCATATCACAAGCGCCTTGAACATTGTTCTGCCCACGAAGCGGCATAAGACCTGCACCACTTTTACCGATATTTCCACTCATCAGTGCGAGATGCGTAATCGCCATAACCGCATAAGAACCATCTATATGTTCAGTGATTCCAAGTCCCCAAAAAATCATCGATTTCTTAAGCGCATACTCCCTTGCAACCTTTGGAATTGTCTTGCTTAACTGCTCATACCCTTTAATGTTCTCAAAATATTTCGGATCTGCATAAGGATCATTTAAAATCATCTCCTTGAACTCCGCAAAGCCCTTTGTCCGCTCCGCTATAAAACTCTCATCATAAAGCTCTTCGCTTATAATGACATGTGCGAGCATATTTAACACAAGAAGATTTGCCTCATAAGGCACAATTGCCTTATATTTTGCAAAGCGGTGGAGTTTTATCTCTCTAACATCAAAAACAGCTAGATTGTCATGTTTTTGCGCCATGTCAACAATACGATTTGCAATAATAGGATGTGCCTCTGTCGTATTTGAGCCGATAACTATCATAAATTCGCAGTTATATATGTCGTTGTAAGGGTTCGTTGCAGCGCCCTCTCCGATGGTAGTGCGCATCCCTTTTAAGCTCGGTGAGTGGCAGACTCTCGCACAGTTATCTACATGCGGGGAGTTAAGCGTGTGACGGGTAAATTTTTGAAAAAGATAGGCACTCTCACATGAGGTTCTCGCTCCCCCGATAGAAGCTATACTTTTTCGTCCGTACATCTTTTGAATCTCTTTAAGCTTCATGGCAGCAGCGGTTGTAGCACTGTCCAAATCACTCTCATACCAAACATCGTCAAAATCAAGTAGTGCTGATGCTACCGCCTCCTTTATGGAAGGATTTTTATCTAAGAAACTCTTTTTTATTCTAGGAGCCCTAAGACGCTCTTTTGAGTCAACAAAATCAAATCCGTACTTCCCTTTTACGCACAGCTTCCCCTGCGAGACGACTCCATCTTTGTGTGCAAAGATTTTTTGAATTTTATTATCTTTTACATGTGCGGCTATATCACAGCCGACACCGCAGTATGTGCAAACGCTATCTATTGTTTGAGTATTTTCCATCTAAAACTTTCACATCTTATTTTTATACAAAATTTTATCTATTTAATATTAATTAAAGAGAATTTTTAAACTTTTCTACCAAGATACTATATCCCATTACGGTTATCATCGGAGATATGGAGGCAAATGCCATAAGTCCTAATCCATCCATAAGAGGGTCTCTTCCTTCTATATTTATCGCTAAGTAAAGCCCAAATGCCGTAACTATTGGCACTGTAATCGCTGAAGTTGTAACGCCACCTAAATCAAAAGCAAAAGCTATAATATCTTTTGGAGCAAACAGAGCAAGCAAAATTGCAAACATATACAAAAATGCAATATATAACCAAATATCATCTCCATTTACTATCTTATATGCACCAACTACTATTCCCATTCCCACACCAATAGCGACCAATAACCTAATTATTTTAACATTCATCTGCTTTTCCGACATTTTATCTGCCTGTTTTATAACCGCCACCAAAGCAGGTTCGGCCATGGTTGTGCCAAAACCTATCAAAAATGCAAAAAGATATATAAAAAATACATTGTTCATAATTACCAAATTTTGGGCAATTGATTCTCCTATAGGAAAGAGTCCAAGCTTGATTCCAACAATAAAACCATAAAGTCCAAAAATTAAAAAGATAAACCCAAATATAACTCTACTGATATTTGGTAGTGGTTTTTTAATCACAAAGTATTGAAAAAGAACGATAGTAACAATGATAGGCAAGATATTGGTAAATGTATCAAGGAGATCTAAAAGAACCTTTATCACACTAAAGCCACCGATATAATGAGTCTTACCATCTACCTCATTTACGACATATTGGATTTGAGATGAGAAACCATCATCAAGGACAAATATACCATAAAGCTGGATACTGATCATTGGAGTAATACTAGCGAGTGCCACAAATCCAAAACCGTCTCTTAAAACACTTCTCTCTTTAATTGCCGAAGCTATCCCAATGCCAAGGGCTACAATAAGAGGAACAGTCGCAACATTAGTAGCAACAACGCCTGAATCATGGGCGAGCCCTACAATCTCACGAGGGGCGAAGTATGTTATAAGCAGAACTGCCGCATATCCTATGATAATAATCTTTGAAATCGACCAGCCATAGATAGTTCTAATAATGCTAAAAGCGGTAATTGTTCCGACACTTGTCGCAATAATAAGCCTAAGCGTCCAAGCATCAAGAACACCGTTTGTGATTGTCTGTGCCTGAGAAGCAACGGCTATTATGGCAGGTTCAGCGACAGAGGCGCTAAAACCCAAAGCAAAACCAAATAGTGCAAACCAAAATATAGATTTTTTCTCCAAAAATTCACTTGAGAGACTGTTTCCAAGCGGGAACACTCCAATCTCAAGCCCCATTAAAAAGAATGTTACCCCGATAATAACTATAAAAAAGCCAAAAACTATAGAATCTAAATCATCCGGAACACTTTGAAAAACAAAGATTTGAAACCCTGCAATAATAAGCAGAATCGGAATAAGATTTAAAAATGATTCAATAAAAGTTTTTTTAAACTCTTTTATTAATTCTAACATTAATCCACTAAACTCATCAGATAATCAGTTAAATCAGTGATTGAGAGCACGCCTTTGAGCTCGTTATTGTCGGTTACTACGACTCTTTTGATATTGTGATCTATCATTATTTTTGCAGCATACTTTACATCTATTTTTGCAGAGACGCTAAAGGCGGGCTTATTATATACATCGTAAACATTCAGAAGCTCTATATCGCCATCTTCTGCCAATATTGCTTTTAATATCTGCGTATTTGTAATTATCCCATAAGCATCACTCGGTAAACTTTTATCAACTATTAGTGATTTCAACTTCTTCTCTTTCATAAGCAAAAGTGCCTCTTTGAGAGTTGCGTATGGCTTAATTGTGGTTACACTCTTTTTCATAACATTCTCTACTATCATCATCTTCTCCTATAAGTTCTCTTCAAGTTTGATTGAATCTTCAAATACTTTAAGCAGCTCTCTATCAAGCCCTACCATGTGTGAAATCGGCATTGTAAAAGCGATACAATCTGTTGGGTTGTTTTGTATCTCTGTGTTTATAGCTTTGAGAACTGCTCTTGAGAGCTTCTCTTCTAGGATATAAATAATCACAGATTGGTTCCCTTCAAAAGTAAGGGCAAAAAAGCTCTTTTTTTCTCCTAAGCTACTTCCCTTGCCTTGTAAAATAGTTCCGCCACCTGCCCCTGCTTCTTTGGCAATATCTTTAAGCTTCTCCTCATACTGCGTAGATGCTATAACTACTAAAGCAACAAATTTCATATTTCCGCTCCTTTAAATTTGATAAATTCTATCATATTTCTTTACAATAAAAAGATAGAATACATGTTAGTTAAAATAGCAGGGAAAAATCATGAATAAGTTAAAGACACTAGTAGCTGTAGATTTTTCGGATGACAGCCTTAGGGTGCTACAAAAGGCTATGAATTTTACAAAAAAGTTTAATGGAGTCGTGCATATTGTTCATGTTGTTGAGAACTCATTTTTTTCACCAAAAAAAGATCTCTCCTATATTAGAGAGCATAGTGTAAAAAAACTTAGTGAAAAGTTTCCTAGCATAAACGATGAAAACTTTCACTGTGTAAATGGAAAAATAAAAAACGAGGTAGCAAAAGCTGCGCAAATTTTAAACAGTGATTTGATTATTATGGGCAAAAGCGGAGAGACCTATTTTTTAGGCGATGCTTATATGGGGTCACACACAAAAGATATAATAAGAAATTCTCCTGTTCCTGTTCTGGTTGTAAAAAGCGACCATGAGTTAAAATACAAAAATATTTTAATGCTTACAGATTTTTCTAATGACTCCAGAGAAGCTATAAGAAGAGTAGTCAATATATTTCCTAGTTTAAATATAAAACTTTTAAACTTTTATACAATCCCATTTGAAAACAGATTAAACACTTATGGCTTTAATAATACAGATATTATTGATTATCAACTCTCTTTGATGCAGGAGTCTGAAGAAAAGTTAGATATTTTTATAAACTCTTTAGAGCTACCAAAAGATATAAATATCTCAGGCAAAGTTCGTAAAAGTTCACTAAACCCGAAACTATTTGAGAGTGAAGTCAAGGATATCAATTTTGACCTAGTGGCGGTTCATACAACAGGCAGTGTAAGTTTTTATGCCCTTGACATCTTAGAAAACTCAAAAAAAGATGTAGTTATTTTAAAAGTGTAAGAGGATAATAACCTTACACTATCCTAATCATGACAGGCTTGAAGTTTACAAACTCCAACTCAGATAGTGCCTTTATAAGCTTTTGGATATCTCTCTCATAAGCTGTATGTGTTGAGATAAGAAGATTTGCACTCTCCTTTGAAGATGGGCGCTGTAACATAGTCTCAATAGAGATATCGTTATCTTCAAACATTTTGGTTACTCTTGCTAAAACTCCCTTTTTATCAGAGACATTTATTCGCAGGTAGTATTTTGACTCAATGTCCTGCGCAGGTTTTAAAAAAAGTCCACGTTCCATCGGTTTGTCAAAGCCGAGCATTGGTTTGCTCTTTCCGCTTCTTGCTATGTCTATAATGTTTGCGACAACGGCACTTGCAGTAGCATCTCCACCGGCTCCAGGTCCATAATATAGAGTTTCGCCGACTTTATCACCAACAACGCTGATGCCGTTCATAACACCGTCTATCTTTGCTATCATCTCATCTTTGCTTATCATGCTTGCATGAACGCGAAGCTCCACCATGTTTGCATCTTTTTTGGCAATGCCTAGAAGCTTGATAGCATATCCAAACTCATTTGCAAATTCGACATCATCTTTTGAGACATTCTCAATACCCTCTATAAGAATATCTTCTGGTTTTGCATCTATGCCATAAGCGATGCTTGCAAGGATTAGAAGCTTATGCGCCGCATCATAGCCGCCTACGTCAAAAGTCGGGTCTGCCTCTGCATAACCGAGATCTTGTGCACTTTTAAGGGCATCAAAATAGCTCATGCCGTTTTGAATCATCTCAGTTAGCATATAGTTACTCGTACCGTTCATAATCCCCTTGATAGACTCTATATGATTTGCCGATAGCCCATCACGAAGAGCATTGATAATAGGAATGCCGCCCGCAACGCTAGCTTCATACTCAAAAGCTATATCTTGCGCAATCTCCTGAAGTTCATATCTGTGATAAGCTAAAAGCGCCTTGTTTGCAGTTACGACTGCTTTACCGTTTTTAAGCGCACGTTTTACTATCTCAAAAGCCTCATCAACGCCGCCCATAAGCTCAACTACAATATCAATCTCATCATCATCTAAAATGTCATCAACATTGTCTGTAAGTTTTATATCTAAACCCCTATCCTTGTTTAGGTTTTTTACAACCCCACTTTTTACGACTATATCAACTCCCGCACGCGCAGAAATTACATCGGCATTGTCCTTTAAAATCTGTGCTACACTCGTTCCAACAGTCCCAACGCCAATAATTCCTACTTTAATCATATTTATTTTTTCTCTTCAAATTGTTTTAAAAACTCTTTTATGTTTCGTGCCGCTTGACGAATTCTATTGTCATTTTCTATAAGAGCTATACGAACATAACCCTCTCCATACTCGCCAAAGCCTATCCCCGGAGCAACTGCCACCCCAGCTTCTACAAGCAATCTTTTTGAAAACTCCAAGCTTCCAAGATGCGCTACGCACTCAGGAAGTTTCGCCCAGACAAACATACTTGAACGATTTTTTCGTACATGCCAACCTGCTCTATCAAACGCCTCTAAAAGAATATCCTGGCGATGCTCGTACTTTGCAGTAATATCTTTAACACACTGCTGATCGCCGTTTAATGCTATCGTAGCCGCTACTTGAATAGGAGTAAACATCCCATAATCAAGCCAGGATTTGATTTTTTGAAGTGCGCCGATAAGTTTCTTATTACCGACAAAAAAGCCTACTCGCCACCCAGCCATATTGTAGCTTTTTGAGAGAGTAAAACTCTCAACCGCCACATCTTTTGCACCAGGAACACTCATGATAGATGGTGTTACATAATCACAAAATGTTATATCTCCATAAGCGATATCGCTAATTACATAAAATCTAAGCTCCTTAGCAAGTGCCACGAGTCTGACATAAAAGTCCTGTGTAACAGTTGCTGTTGTAGGATTATGAGGAAAATTTACCAAAACATACTTTGGTCTAGGCGAGCTCTCTTTAAAAACTTTTACAAGATCTTCAAAAAACTTATCCTCATTTATCTTGAAATCTTCGTCAAACTCTATTCCAAACTTGATTACGCTTCCGCCTGCTAGTATAAATGCGTATTCATGTATAGGATATGTCGGGTCGGGCACAATAGTAACGTCACCGAGGTTGGTTATAGCGTATGCGAGATGCGCATATCCCTCTTTTGAGCCCATTGTAGCAACACACTCAGTCATAGGGTCCAGATCACAGTCATATCTTCTTTTGTACCAATCCGCAATCGCTGATAAAAGCTTAGGAATCCCTTTTGAAGTTGAATACCCATGTGTCTTTGTCTTTTGTGCAGACTCAATCAGTTTTTGTCTGATATGCTCAGGAGTATCTCCATCCGGATTTCCCATAGAAAAATCTATTACATCCGCACCTGCTCTACGCTGCGCCATTTTAAGTTCATTTACCTCAGCAAAAACGTACTTTGGCAATCTTTTTACTCTATCAAATTGTATTTCGTCAAACATGAATATTCCTGCTTAAATTATTAATGACATTCTATCGAAAATTTTTATAATTTGTTTATTTCTTTAACTGTCGGTTTTAAAACCAAATCATCTTTGATATTTTTAAGAGAGTAGATATCTGAAATCTTTATGTAGTGCGTATTTTCTCTCATATTTAACATAATTTTACTTGTTTTTTTATCTATTTTAATGACACGCAGTAGCTTTAGAGATTTGTCATAATAGGCTATATATGGATACCAGTCGTTTCTACTAGAACTTCTTATCTCAATATCATCTACCTTTGATACATCAAGCCAATATGAGTACAGAGATCTCTTAAGCCTAAACTCCTCAGAATCTTCAAGTACACTTACATTTAGTTTGGCATTTTTCATATCAATAATATACGACCAGTCACTCTCCGTCTCTCTTACAACATCAACAATTTCGCAGTTGCTTTTCCTTAGCTCTTGACTAAGAATAAGCGGATCAGCAGCATATTCAGAGGTAAGACTTATCTTCCAAATAAATTCTGATTCATCAAAACTCGACTCCTTAGTCACATACCTGTAATAGCCTATATTTCTAAGTGAATCACTCATTATCTTTATAAAAAACAGGGGTAACCCTTGGGTTTTAAAACTTATATTTATCTCACGTGGAGTTTTAAAAAAGAGGTTTAAAATGCCGTTATCTTTGAGTGTTTGAACAACTTTTACAGAATCTACTCTTCCCTCGCTGTTATAATAATCTGCTCTTGGAGAGAAAATAATATCTATATAAGCCCTATCTTTGGCAAACGTAGCAGGAGCTATCAAACTTTTGACTTTTTGAATCAAGGGGTCATCTTTGCTCTTTTGTTTTACTTCGGCGGCAGAGGAGAGGGAGAGTAGCAGAGCAAAAAATAAAAATATTTTTACCATCCACTACCCTTGTTTAAACTCTTAAACTCCTCAAAATTTATCTCTTTTAACTCAGAATCAATATATGAAAATCTTATATTTTTTGGGTCTTTAAAACTTTTTACTTCGCCGTTTATCTCTATATCTACATGTCCATGTCCAAACGATAGAAGCCAATCTTTTGTCGTGTTAAGTTCAAGTTCGTCTGAAAAGACTTTTTGATACTTTTTATAATCAGACAAATCAATATAGCCTAACCACACCCTTGTTTTTGGAATAATTTTCAGCGTTATCGGCTTAGCTTCTGCTTGAACTCGTACCTCTTCTACTTCTGTTGGTTCGAGCAATTGTGTAGAATTTTCATCAATTTTTGAGCTATTTTCATCATCTTGAGCTATTATAGCGGCACTCTCAATAGTTTTGTGAATTTCTGCAACTTCAGTTTGAGGCGCTCTTGAAGCAAAATAGAGTAGTGTCAAAACAGCAGCTACAAGAGCTATAATGGTATAGATAAAGGTGGCATTGCTTTTTTTCTTTGGTGTTGCAAAAATTTTAACTTTGCTTGTGTTTTCAAAAGGGAGAGTATTGGTTTTAAAAAACTCTTTGGCGTTAGCTCTTAATTCACTTAAATCAAGAGTATATTCTCTCTCTAGTATAGAGATAAATCCAAAAAGCTGAACACTGCTCATCTCCTCAAAATTTTCATTAAATATCGCTTGAATATGTGCTCTTGCGATATGAGTTGTTTCATGGATTTTCTGTATACCGATACGTTTTAATTTTTCAAAATCATCACTCATATTTTCTCATCCTATCTATCAAAATTGCCCCCGCTGCACCGACATTTAAAGAGTCAAACTTGTGTGCCATTTTTATGCTTATGATGCTATCGAGCTTTGAGCTAACCCGCGAAGTAAGTCCCTCGCCTTCACTTCCTAAAAAGAGAGCGCGTCTGCTTTGAACTTTTATATCTCTTATGTCAACACCTCCCATATCTGCGCCATATGTAGTAAAGCCTGACATTTTTAAGTCATTTATCACATTATGGATATTGGTCTCTATGGCAAAAGGCATATCAAAAAGCGCTCCGGTACTTGTTCTAGTAATGGCTTCAAGAGGAAGTGATTTTACACCACATGCAATAACTGCATCAACGCCAAGCGCATAAGCAGTTCTGATAATTGCGCCGATATTGCCGACATCACTAAGACCTGAAAGTATAAGAACAAAATCATAATTTAAAAAAGCCTTATAGTCTTGCAGCTCGTATTCGTCCACTTCCGCAAGTATTCCTTGATGAGAGGCATTTTTGCACATTTTTCCGGCTGCGTCAGAGGGTATTCTTTTTATCTCGAAACCCATTTTCATAAGACGAGAATACTCTTTTTTCTCTATCTCTTTTGCCAGATAAAGTGTTTTTATCTTTGCAGGATGATTGTTTATAATATAGTTGATTGGTTGTTTTGCATAAATTAACATTTGAGCATTTTATCCAAAAAATTGAAAATAGTATATATCTATAGCTTTAAGAGTCTCTCATAACAGGCTTTTGTATTTTCGCCCGTTATTTTAGAGATAAGCTTTGCCTGAACTTTCTTAGGCAAATCAAGTTCTAAAATATCATTTTGACTTATTGCGCTTGGATTTTGTGCCTCAGCTGCACTAATAACTACAACCCACTCGCCACGAAGATTTGCATCAACTTTTTGTTTAATATCCTCAGCAGTTCCAAAATAGTAGCGCTGATACTTTTTCGTAAGCTCTTTTGCCAAAAATATCTCTCTTGTCGGTTCCTCGAAAGCTAGCTCATCTAAGAGTTTTTCGAGTCTATGCGGAGATTCATAAACAACCGTGGTAAACCCGCTACCGAGTGCTCCAAGAAGCGAAGCTGTCCTCTCTTTGCCTTTATGAGGTAAAAATCCCCAAAAAAGCATCTTTGTCTCTACAAATCCGCTTGCTACAAAAGCAGTTAAAAGCGCATTAGCCCCCGGCAAAACATCATAAACGACACCATTTTTTTGGCAGTATCTAACAAGTGCTTGACCCGGATCACTAACTCCAGGCATCCCAGCATCACTGACATAGATAACATTTTGTTCAAAAAAAGAGCTCTCAAGAGTGGCTATAAACTCTTTTTCGTTATGAGAATGAAGGGAGATAAAATTTTGTTCGGATTTAAAAGAGGTGTTGTAGCGCTCTTTGAGTATGTGGATAAGTTTTTTCGTAACGCGAGTATCTTCGCATAAAAGTATATCGGCATCACTTAGAGCTTCTATTGCTCTAAGTGATATATCGCCTATATTTCCAATCGGAGTTGGAACAAGTGTAAGCAAGAAAAATCTTGATTATTTTTTTGCGTAACGTTGGTTGAACTTTTCAATTCTTCCTGCTGTATCTACCATTCTCTCAGAACCGGTAAAAAACGGGTGACACTCATTACAGATGTCAATTCTCATCTCTTCTTTCGCGCTTTGTGTTTCAAAAGTGTTTCCACATGAGCATGTTACTGTACAAGTTACTAATTTTGGGTGAAGATCTTTTTTCATTTTTTTGCCTTTTGATACTCGTTTGTGTGCGAATATCTATATATTTTTTAAATCCGTATGGGGGCGGATTTTTAGAAATCGGATTATAGCAAAAAATATCTTAAAGCAGTATTTTACTAGCTATCGCAACAACTGCACTCTCTGAGCGCAAAACCATCGGCGTGTTTAGTCGGAATCTTTTTAAAGATGAAAGAAGCTCTCTCTCACTTAAAGAGAAACCTCCCTCGCAGCCAATTAAAACCGTTTTAACGGCGCTATACTCCTCTAAAACCTCATCACAAAAGTCAAATACATTTACGTCGGGAAACTTTGTCACAAACTCCTCCACGTTTTTATAGGTATCAAACTCAATATATGTGCTTCTTCCGCACTGTTGCATTGAAGCCTCTATAATTCTTTGAAATCTTTTAAAATCAAGCTTAGTGTTTTTTTGGCTTCTCTGGCATGTTATAAACGACACTCTTGCAACGCCTATCTCACAAAGAGATGGAAGAACCTTTTCTATAGAGTTTGCATCTATTGTGCACCAGCCGATATGGAGCGATTTTTCACTCTTGACCTCATGTATATCTGAAGAGATAAGAGACAACTCTGCACTCCTTGGTTCAACTGTCTCTATTTTATATCTGTGCAAAATCTCTATGTTTTGTCTTGATCTGAAATTTATCTCATCGCCCTCTTTGTGACGACGAACTTTTATGAGATATTTATGCAGCTCCCCTTTTACATGCAGCGCCTGCTTCCCTGCTTCATCATCAAGTATATATATCAAAGCCACATCCAAAATGAGATACTAAGTGTCACAAATATCTGCAAAAGAAAAATTTTAAACGCATATGCTTTAAAGTTTTTAAATGTATCAGGCTCTTTTTTGTTGATTTTCTTAAGCCCTTTTGCACGCTTTATCTCAAGATAAATAAGCAGAAATGCAAAAAGTATCATGATGATATTTTCTATCGTAAAATCAAGATGTTTTGCCGCCATCATAACAACACCCGTAAAAACAACCATACCTATAGCCGTTGCAACAATCGGCGTAAAAAGCGACATTGCTTTTGTATATTTTGTTAAACTTTTTATACCAAAGAGCATAAAAATATTTACAAAAATTACGCCCAACACTAACGTAACACCCCAGTTGTGTGTTACAATACTCATATCATACATTTCATTCATGGTGGAATATTACAATAAAAAGAGAAAAAGAAGAAACATGGCTGTTACTATAGAAGAAGCGCTTGATTATATTTATAAAAACGTTAAGGCAAAATCACTTAAAATATTACCGATTGAAGAGGCTTTAGGCTCTGTTTTGGCAGAGAACATTACGGCAAGTCACAATCTTCCACCATACGACAACTCGGCAATGGACGGCTATGCCGTAAAAGTTGCAGATGCTCTTAAAGAGGTAACGGTAGAGCATACAATATTTGCGGGAGATGACTCTAAAGAGGCATTAAAGGGTGGGTTTGCTATCAAAATAATGACAGGCGCGAGAATTCCTTTAGGATGCGAGGCAATCGTTCCCATAGAAGATGTTACGCTAACTAACAACGGCGTTAAACTCCCCGGCTTTATAAAAGCATCAAAACATATTCGTTTATGCGGCGAAGATATCAAAAGCGGAACCATCCTGCTAAAAAAAGGGCAACGAATCCATGCGCACCATATTACACTCTTAGCATCACAGGGCATCAGCCATATAAAAGTACATAAGAAACCAAAGGTGGCTGTTTTTGCTTCAGGAAATGAGCTAAAGATGCACTTTGAGAGCGTTGCATCTCATCAACTCTACAACACAAACTCTCCTACATTTTGCAGCAGAGTGCAGGAGCTTGGATGCGAAGTTGACTTTATAGGAACGGCATGTGATTCGCTTGATGCTATATATGAACATATTCAAAGTGCTCTAGAGAGCGATTTGGTAGTAACCTCAGGCGGGGTAAGTGTCGGGGATGCGGACTTTACAAAAGAGGCATTTGGCAAGTTCGGGTATGAGATATTTTTTGACAAAATTGAGATTAAACCCGGTAAGCCAACAACATTTGGTCGCATAAAAGATACTTTAGTGCTCAATCTTCCGGGAAATCCACTAGCCGCCGCACTCAATTTTGAACTTTTTGCTCAAAGCATTATCTTGGCTCTTAGCGGGGATGAGGAAAAATACATTGCTACAATAGAGACAAAAATATCAAATGACTGCACCATAAGAGGCGGCAGAAGATCGCTGATTCCCGGTTACTTTGACGGCTATGAGTTTACCCCACACGATAATTTTTCACCCGGAATGATAACACCTTTAGCACACTCAAACGCGTATATTATAACTGATGGGAAGTGTGAACTGATAAAAAAGGATAGCAGGGTTAAGATAATCTCTACAAGATTTAGTTTCAACTCAAAAGAGCAAAAAAGCCTCTCCTGCAGTTAAACACTCTTAGGATTTATGAAATTTTCACCGTTTTTAATCTTCTCAAAGAGCTTAGAGTCTTGCCAGCTATTTTGTATCTCCAAAGAGAACAAAATCTCATTTAAGTCAATTTTACCCATTATATCTGAGTAAGCATCTTCTTTAAAAGCCTCTGCATAACCTGTCGCCGTCTCATGAACTATTACACTGTGAAGCTTTACTTCCCTCTCTCCGTTAACCGTACTAGTAAGTTTTAAAAGTCTGTCAATAAGCACAAAAAATATTCTGCTAAACTGCTCTGCCGATGGGGAGAGAGGAACTTCTACCCATCTAGCAGAGTGCTTTTTCATATCTGTTATATACTCTTTATCGTCACCGCTCCATATAGTTATAGCATGATCAAAGCCGTCAATAATATCTTTCATATTTTGCTTCATAAGTCCAAAATCATAAACCATCTGACCGTTATCTAAAAAATTTGACTCAAATAGGAGTTCGACTCTGTATGAGTGTCCATGAATAGAGCTTCTGCATTTTATGCTAGAGCATCCCCTGACTATATGCGCGTTTTCAAATTTAAAAAGCTTTCTTATTATCATAAACTAAACACCTCTGTTTTGGTCCCATATTCGTATATGAAGTCTGTCGCTAAAATTGTACCCTTTTGACTTGCAAAACTCTATTAGAGGAGCTGTATTTGCTTCAACTTCCTCTTTTGTTCCGCCAAGAGGCATACAGTAAAGTGAAGTTGTAGGCGAATGTATAATAATCTCTTCTATCTCCTCCTCAAGTCCCAAATTTATAGACTCGGCATCAATAGAAAATTTAAAAAAAGCCTCCTTTGCATTTGTAGCAATGGAGTTTATAACACTGCCTCTAACTCTTTTGCTTAAGGGTTCGTTTGAGTTTGAGAGCTTTACTGATAACGCAAAAATGCACTCTTTGTAGATTGGATAGCGCTCAAAATCTACTCCCAATGAACCGTTTGTTTCAAAAGTAATTCTATGCCCAGCTGCATGCAACGCTTCTAAAAACTCTATAAAAATATGCTCACTTGCATAGATAAGCGGTTCTCCACCTGTTAAGACAATATCTACTTTTTTTGGCAACTCATAAAGATCTAAAACACCCAATAGCTCTTTTACACTCTTTATAGGAATCCAGTTTTGTAAAAAGTGCTCTTTGTTTACCGCATAAACCGTATCGCATCCCAAAATTTTAGTGCCATCAGGCGCTCTCTCTTGGCAGCCAAAACCCTCACACTTCATATTGCAGCCGCCAAAACGAAAAAAAATTGATGGCGTACCCGTGTAGCGTCCCTCGCCTTGGATAGAGTAAAAATGTTCAACTAAATATATCATCAACCACCTGTTTCATAAAAAGCACGGGATGAAACTTCTCCATCTTCCCCACCCCAACGATTTTTTTCCGGCTTACTCTTTACAACTTCTCTTAAAACTTCAGCAGCCGCTGCAATATCATCCTCTTTTATGGATTTTGATATACTCATAGCTTCATCAAAATAGAGGCATGGTATAAGATTTCCCTCTGCAGTTAAACGAATACGATTGCACTGCTTACAAAAATCATCCCCATAAGGCTCAATGATTCCAAATCTATAACCATCTTTTAAACGGTAATAATGTGAAGGAGATGCCCCATCAAATCCTTCATCTTCAAACTCATAATGCTCTCTTAGAGTTGCCAAAAGTTCATCTGATTTAAGTCCACTTATCTCTTTAGAAGCATATTGGTTCTCCATATACTCTATAAATCTTATCGTCATATCACGCTCTTTGCAGTAGTTTAAAACATCTATAATTTCATCTGCATTAACATTTTTCATAGGAACCATGTTTACCTTAACCTTTAAACCTACTGCTCTTGCTTCCTCAACACCCTCTAAAACATTCTTTAAAACATCTTTTCCTGCTATTTTTTGCGCAACTTCAGGTTTTAGTGTGTCAATGCTTACGTTTAAACGTTTTAATCCAGCATCTTTTAGTTTTTGTGCAGTGGATTTGAGCAAAAAGGCATTTGTCGTCATAGCCAAATCTATGCTAGGCTCATAATCGTAAATCATTTTTATGAATTTATCTAAGTCTTCTCTTAGAAGCGGTTCTCCACCTGTTATGCGGATTTTTTTAATTCCCTCGTCAATGGCAACTTTGACAAATAAAAAAAGCTCCTCAAATGTAAGCAGATTCTCTTTTGGCACCCATGAAAAAGGCTTCTCAGGCATACAGTACTGACATCTAAAGTTGCATCTCTCTGTTACGGAGATGCGAAGATAGTCAACTACCCTCTCAAAGCTATCAATTAGCATATATTTTCCTATTTTATTGTTGCTTGTATTATATCTTGTAGAGCTAAAATAAAGTTTGATGCTAATCAGAAAAAATTAAAAGAGGGCTTCTTGTACTAGGTACAAGAAGATAGTTATTTGGAGATGATTTCAGACTTTAGAGCTTTAAACTCCTCCTCTGTTAGAGCGCCTTTTTGTTTTAAGTTATATGCTTTTTCCAATTCATCAGTTTTTGAAGTAACTGTTTTAGCTTTTATTTTTTCCTCTTTTGGCTCAGAAGTTCCTACAAGTTCACTAAGAACATTGCTTGCATCTTCCATAACTGAGCCGGCAAGACCAGTGTTGATAATCTCTTTTTTTGCAATCTCTTTTGAAACATTTTCAAAACCGAAACTACCGTTTTGCAGATTATCTCTGATTCTAAGATAGTATGTCTCCCCTGCTTTTAAATCTAAGGTAACTGTTTTTTCCTCTATAGCACCTCTTATTGCCGAAAATTTGATATTTTGTGGCTTTAAGTCAAGCACCATATATTCATTGCTTTTAATTCTACCTTCAACCATTTTATCATTTATTCTTATAGAATAATTTTGATTAGAACTGCCTTCAACTAATTCACTGTAATTTGGCATATATACATAAGCTACAGATGCATTTTCAAGAGGTACACTCTCTTCAAATGGAACTTTATTTGCACATCCGGTTATGAGCAACAATGCCGTTGCACTTAGTAATATTTTAATTTTTTTCATAGTTACTCTTTTTTATTTTTATGTTAGATTATATCATAAGGAGTTGAATATTTTATAAGAAACGGATATTTTAAAAGATGTACTCTCAAGCAAGAGCTTGAGAGAGGAAAACATTTAGCGTGTTAAATGTTTATTAGAAGTTATAACGTGCAACAACACGAACTAAGTCTTGACCATCAGCAGCGCCTGCTGGTGCGTCCCATGATTGGTTAACGTAAGCAGCTAAGAAATCAACACCGCCGGCTTTAACTTTATATACAAGCTCTAAGTCAGTTAAATCTCTATCAGCAACTGATTTATCATCAGTTATAGCACCTTGAGCGATTAGAGTACCGGCTTCTCCAAAACTATAAGCAACTTTTAACATGTAAGTGTCATTGTCTAAATATAGAGAAGTTTGATTAAGAATCATTTGTGTATATAGTGGAGTTTTGATACCACCTGTATTTCTTATACCAACAGCTCCATCATTAACAGTTGTATATGCTGCAGTTAAAGATAAAGCATCAATTTTCATGCCAGCTTTTAAACCTAAAGCGTCAGTATCTTTTAAACCAGAATCTGGCATGATAGATCCACCTTGAATACCAAAGTTTAGTCCCAACGGTAAATCTTTACTAGCTATAGCAACATCTCCCCAAAGAACATCTGCATCTACAACCCCAGCTACGTCAGATAATGAATAATATGTACCCGTTAAAGTTGCCACTGGAATAGACTTATTTTGAGCAGTAACCATATAAGCAGTACTGTTTACAGCACCTGCTGTTGTGCTAAGATCTCCATAGCTTGACATATCAGCATTTGCAGCAGCGTTAAAGTTTCCTTTAGAAACATAAGCACCAACCAAAGTAGTATCAGGAATATCTGTATTAACAACTAAAGCAGCATCGAAAGTATTTTTAAATACACTCCATCCCTCAGAATATGCAAATGGTGAAAGAGATTGTGGAAGTTCTTGACGACCAAGTTTTACAGTTGTGTTAGCAATCTTTTTAGCAATATACAATTGACTTAAGTAGATATCATCAGCAATATTGTTTTCAGCTATCCCACCATTTGTATTTTGCATAGTACCAGAAACTATGTTTTTTTCTAAACCTAAAGTTCCTAGGTAGTTAATTGTTGAACCAAACGTAAACCCATTTTTAAGATCTGCATCTAAGTTTAACTGAATACCCACATTCGCTCTACCGGTTGCTTGATCAAAAAGATCTGGTGCGCCAGCGCCATTATTAGCTAATGTTTGATAATAAACTACCGCTTGACCAGTAGTAGTAATATCTATACCTTTATCTGCAGCCATTGCTGTAGTTGCAATCAGTGAAGCTGCCACTATTGACATTTTTACCATATTTCTCATTTAATTCTCCTGTTTTTTGTCTCTTAATCACCCTCTTTATAGAAGTGATATATAACGCTATAAATCTTATAGCTTGTATATCACTTCTAGTTATAGGCAATTACGACCTCACATATTCTACCTCTCTAATTTTTAAATTTAGTTTAAATTTACCCTTTCATTGTCATTTTGTTGACTTTTATTTGCTAATTCTACATTTTAAGCACTGCTTTATACTTCTAGACATTAAAAATGTTCTTTTCCTTTGTTATAATTGCGCCATGAGATTTAGAAACCTAAAAAAAAACAAGCACATTACAGAGAAAAAAAAGATAAATAAACTCCACTATGCACATTATAGTTCAAGAGTAAAAGCTTTTATTACAGATCTGTTTATGATATATGCTCCCATACTCTACCTTATAACTTATGTTGCTTTAGATGGTAAAGATGCGTTTCAGTCTTCACAATTAGCACCGCTTATTGGTGTGTCTCTCTATGGGCTAATCTACGCTGTGCTTTTGAGCAAGTTTGGGCAAACTCCGGGGAAAAAAGCTTACGAATTAAAAGTTGTAGATGATAAAACAGGGAAAAATCTAAGTTTTTTTAGAGCTCTGTTGCGGTTTGTAGCCTTTTTGTTTACTGCTACTACACTTTTAGGGCTCCTTGTGCCATTTTATAGAAAAGACAAAAAAGCTCTTCATGATATCATCTGTAATACTTTAGTTGTAAGTACAAAAGAGTAGTTTTAATTTTTTGAGTGATTTATATACTGTTATTTTAGAGTTGAGTTTGAAGTTGCTGAAGGAAACTTGCCTCAGAAGAGGCAAGTTATTTTGGATAGTTTAGTGTAAATCTCTCCAAACTGATCTTTTCCATAGGAATGCAAAGATAGCAAAAACAAGAATATACCACATCACATTGGTTCCAATAGACGCTCTTTCATCTCTTTTTGTATCTCCAGAATTTGCCATATGCTCAATAACTTTGTGCGCAGTGTCTGCCGTAATACCTACTCTAGGCATTGCTGTACCAGCTAAATGTGCTTGAGGGTTTTCGATAAAGGTACTTAAGAAATGCTCGCTTCTTGAACGGATGTACATTGATAAATCCGGAGGAAGTTTACCCATATACGCCGTTAATGCATTTTGGTACTCTAACACTTGAATATCAAACGCTAATAAATCTTTTTCAAACTTAAACGAAGGTTTAGTTCCTATTTGTGTCCATTTTTCATATCTCATCTCATGACATCTACCACAAGCATTTTCATATGCCATTTTTGGCGTTAGTTCATCTTTTTTAACTGCTATTGATTGCAGATATGCAACCATGTCTGCAACTTCTTGATCAATATCTCCGCCTGCTCCGTAAAAAGCAACCATTGGGTGCATTTGACCTTTAGCGGCATCAAATTTATGCTCAACTTTAAGTGCATGTGCAGGATTTTTAATCAGCTCTGCTAAAAACTTAGCATCATAAAGAACACCGGCTTCACCTAGATCTGGTGGATTTACACCATAGCTCTGCGCAGCAGTAACAGGATCCATCCCAGCAGGTGCTCCCTCTTTTATGATAGAGTGACAACCGGTACAACCGGCAGCTCCCATTGTAAGTTCTTTACCGTTTGCGGCATTACCTACTTTAGTAAGAGCCGGTAAATCTGCATAAGCAAAATTTTTACCCTCTACATGTTTATGCATCTGAGAGTGTGCAAATGGCTCAACTAACCAGTATGTTAGGAGAGCAAAAGCAATAACAATAACCAATATTAAAGGTTCTTTATTTTTCATCCTATTCTCCTTATACTTTTTTTTCATTCATAGTTATAAATGGAAGTGCAACCCATAAAACTATAAACGCTAATGCAGCAACTAAACCAATAGTGCTGAATATACCCTCTGGAGGTAGTTTGCCCATGGCTGTCAAGACAATCATATCGATTAATAACAACCAGAACCAAACTTTAAATGCACCACGACGACTTGCCGGAACAGCATTTGGGCTTCTATCTAACCATGGAAGAAGAACAAAGATAACTTGTGCAAAACCAAAAGCCATTAGACCGATGTTTACAGAAAATGGACGTAAAATCTCATAAGACCACAAGAAGTACCACTCTGGGTAGATATGTGCAGGAGTTTTAAGCATATCTGCAGGGTCAAAGTTTACAGGATCAAGTGCAAAACCGTAATTATAAAATACAAGATAAAAGAAAAAGATAAGGAATATACCGACAACCATTAAATCTTTACTCATAAAATCATTAGCAAAACGCATAACTTTAGAACCAGCTTTATCGCCAGCTAGGTATTTTTTACTCTCTGCATCAAAATCAATCTCTTCGCCGTCTTGATTATTAACATGTGGAATACGAAGAGCTGCAAAGTGAAGCCCTATAAGTCCCATAATAGCCAATGGTAAAAGAAGTACGTGAAGCATAAAGAAACGGCTTAAGAATGCTTGAGCAGGAACATAATCTCCACGAATCCACTCAACTAAACCATTTAAGTGCAAATCGCCAAGACTAAAAATGTTAGTAATAACCATACCTGCCCAGTAACTCATTTGTCCCCAAGGAAGCATATATCCGCTAAACGCTTCAGCAGAAAAAGTCACAAATAAAAGCATGCCCGAGATCCAAATCATCTCACGCCCCTTCTTATATGAACCATAATAGATGCCCGTAAACATGTGAATATAAATAACCAAGAAAACTACAGATGCAGCTACCCCGTGAACATGTCTCCATAACCAACCAAAATCTACCTCTCTCATGATAGTGAAGTTTACACTGTCAAATGCCAAATCAACATGTGGTTGATAATACATTAAAAGAAAAATTCCTGAAACTAATAGTAATGCAAATGTAATTGCCAAAACCATACCCATTGCCCATAAAAAGTTAATATTTTTCGGTATCCAATACTCAGATGCCATAACCTTTTCAACTTTTTCAATTGCTAGGCGTTGGTTTAACCAATCCTTAACACTTGTTGCTTTTGTAAAATGTGCCATAATTCATCCCCCTCTTTAAAGCGTTATTCCGCTATCTTTCATAGCTTGAAATTCCGGACCTACTTCGCCAAGAATCATATTGTTACCTTCAATTTTAAATGGAGGAATATCAAATGCACGTGGTGGCGGAACTTTAGTTACCTCACCGGCCCAGTTAAACATACCGCCATGACAAGCACATAAAAATGACTTCTCTGCGGGATTGTAACCTGGGATACAACCTAAGTGTGTGCATAAACCAATAGCAATCATAAAATGAGAATCTCCAACGACAACATCTCTTGCCTTTTGGCTCTCTGTTTGGCTTGCAATCATTTCAGCTGTTTTTTTCAAAACAAAGATAGGCTTTCCTCTCCATTTTTCTGTTACTAGTTCACCTTCTGGATATATTGTCATATCAAGAGTGGTAAAACCTGCGGCTTTAACGCTTGGAAGCGGGTCCCAAGACTTTTTCATTGCAACCAATGAACCAACAGCACCGATACCTGCAACGGCACCAAATGCTTTACCCATAAAACCTCTACGGCTACTGTTATGCATCTCTAAGCTCTCTTTCGTATAAAATTAAAGCCTGATTATATACTAAAATAGTTTTAAGTAATTATAAATTTAAGTTTTCTTTTATAAAATCTCGTAATTTATCGCTATTATGTTGCACATTGTAATACTCCCTTGTTTCAAGGCTTTTCAATGTTGTCAAGAGTTGACATTTTTCATAATTTTCGATGATTGGAATGTTCATTTTCTTAAACAATTCTTGAAAATCTGAAGCATAATCCTCTCTTTGAATATATATTGGTTTAGCACCTGATGCTAAACTTTCTAAAACGGCTTGAGGGGATGATGTTATGAGAATTTCTGACTTTTGAATGACATCGTCATACTCTTCAAACTCATGATGCTTATTAAACTTCCCTTTTAGGGAATCTTCATAATCCAAAAAGTAATAAAAACCGAGCAGTAAATCAGGGTTTAAATCCTCAACAAAAGCTAAATTTTTCTCTAAATCCTTCTCATAATCATCATCGCCGAAAAAGTATGAAAGCTTGATTGTTTTTTCTTTATCTTGAAAATATTTATCATCTATTGCAACAGCATTACAGATGCCCTCGCCACTTAAATAAGGAGAAATTAAAAATTCTCCCTGCTCTTTTTTATCATTTTTATCATCGCTTACACGGATAAAAGTGGAGAAAAATTTTCTCATATCATCAAGCATGATAGGATTTGCTTCTTCAGAGTCAAATATCAGTTTATCGCCATGTTTTGCAATTTGAGGAATGTTCCTAATCACATCTATTCCAACCGCTTTATCCACACCAAAATGTCTCGCCTCATTTGCAATACGAAAATCCGAACAAAGAAGCGTAATATCCATATCTTTTAACAAGCGGATTATCGTACATGCTCTTCTAAATCTGTCAAGCCCTATTCTGTGCCCAGTATGTACATAGTAGTAGATATTCATTTCTCTATCTCTCTTATAATTTTTAAAATTTTATCCTTTTAACCTGTTTTGCTGATTAATACTGCTTATATCAAAATAACTAAACGAGAACTTCAAAAGGATAATTCTCATAAAAAAAGACAAAAAATTTCATGCGGTCTCTGTAACCTATATACGTAAAACTTACAGAGTTCCAAGAGGGGCGACGACGCAAAAGAGAGGTATATCTTTAAGTTCGAAAATATAACACTCGTGTTCGATTATATTGAGGAGATTGCAAGGTTATCTAAAACAACGTACTTGATTCTTACCTTTTTTTTTAGATATATATAATGCTTGATCTGCTTTGTTTATCAATGATGTCAGAGTATCTCCTTTTTCAAACAACGCAACTCCAAAACTTGCGGTTTTATATCCTATTTCATCGAATCGACAAGAGCATGTTTTTACGCGCACGCGCTCAGCCAACTCAAACGCTTCTTCGTATGATGCATGCGGAAGCAGAACTAAAAACTCCTCTCCGCCCCAACGACCTACACGGTCGGACAATCGAATCGTTTTTTGAAAAATAGTCGCAAAGCTTTTTAGAACTTCATCCCCTGCCAAATGCCCATACATGTCATTTACTTCTTTAAAATCATCCAAGTCTATCATAATAACGGAGAACTCTACCTCATATCTGTGGGCTTCTTCTATGAACAAACGTAAAAACTCTTCGATAGCATAACGGTTATATAGCCCCGTCAAAGGATCTATTTTTGCAAGTTTTTCAAATGCCGCTTCATTGGTGACGTTTTTTCGTATAGCCATATAGCCGATGACTTCGCCGGCTTTGAACAGAGGTTCTATATATTCGTCCACCAAAAAAGTCTTTTTACATTTGGTCTTATTTTTCAGACGTCCATACCAAGATACTCCCTGTGATATCTTGCTCCACATGTCGCTATAAATTTCATCTCTTGTATCAAAATGACGCAATAGGGAATGTTTCTGTCCGATAAGTTCGTGCTCTGAATAACCCGTCATTTTGCAAAAGGCATCACTTACGCAAGTTATGACACCGTGTGTGTTGGTAACGGAAATAGGTACATGTTTTCCTATTAAAGAAATATATTGTAAATAAGATTCATACTTCATTTAAATTACTGCTTTTCAATTCACTTTTTATATTTTAACTTGTTATTACAAGTTGATAGAAAAATTTTATCCTAATAAACTTTACAACTTCTTATAACAAGTTGGATTAAATGAAAGATATTTTAGATTTACCCGAAGATTTTATAGATGACCTACATGTAGAAATAGGCAATAATGTTAAAAAAGCACGTACAGAAAAAGGACTCAGTCAACTAAAACTAGCGCAGATGATAGGGCATAAATCCGTTTCTATCATTTCTCTTGCGGAGATTTACCATAATAAACAGCACTTCAATATAGAGCATCTGGCAAAAATCGCTTATGTACTTGAAATAGATATGTGTGAACTGTTGCCGAAGACGTTATAAAATGGATTGTCTCTTATGATAATGTTAAAAAAATCAAGAACTATACAAAGGCTGTCATAAAAATTTAACACACAGCTTACATGTAGTAGAGTAGGTCAAGAAATTGTTAATATTTCTGATTTTTCATAGAAATTCTTATAAATATATGCAGTATCTCTATCGCTGCCGGAGTAATACCCGAAATCTGCGAAGCTGCTTGGAGTGTTGGTGGATTGAAAGCTTCTAGCTTTTCAACTATCTCTTTACTAAGCCCGCTGATTTTTCTAAAATCAAAACTTGGTGGAATTTCAATCTTGAGGTACTTTTTCATCTTCTGTATCTCTTCGCTTTGCTTATCTACATAGCGAGCATATTTTCCCTCTACTAAAATCTCTTCAAGTATATACGGTGCATATTTCGATAACTCCGGAACTAGCTTTAGCATCTTTTGTACATCAAAACTTTTTCTTGCTATGAGTTGCTGAGCTGTAATACTATCTTTTATCTTCTCTTCACCCATGCTCTCTAAAACAGCTAGAAACTCTTTGCTTGGAGTAAAAGCAGTCTCGTTTAAAAGTCTTAACCCCTCTTGTATCTGCTCATCTTTTACTTTTACTTTTGCATAAATTTCATCATCAATAAGTCCAAGAGCATGTCCGTAGCGGCTCAGTCTTGTATCTGCCGACTCTTCACGCAAAAGTAGTCTGTACTCAGCGCGTGATGTAAACATGCGGTAAGGCTCTTTTGTGCCTTTTGTAACCAAATCGTCTATCAAAACACCAATATACGCCTCATCACGGCGCAAAATTAAAGGCTCTTTGCCTTGCAGACTTAGAGTTGCATTTATGCCAGCCATAAGCCCTTGCGCGGCAGCTTCCTCATAACCTGTTGTTCCGTTTATCTGCCCTGCCAAATAAAGACCGCTAATTTTTTTAGTCTCTAAGGAGTGTTTCAGTTCTCTTGGGTCCACAAAATCATACTCTATAGCATAACCGTAACGAACTATCTTTGCATTTTCCATGCCATGTACGGAGTGAATCATCTGTTGTTGAACATCAGGCGGAAGCGATGTGCTCATACCGTTTATATAGCACTCCGTGTTTTCCATGGTTTGAGGCTCTATAAAAAGATGGTGTCTATCTTTATCTCTAAAACGGTTAACCTTATCCTCAATACTTGGGCAGTAACGTGGTCCAGTTCCCTCTATTTGCCCAGTAAAAAGTGGTGCTCGGTAGAAGTTACTCTCTATGATACTATGCGTATTTTCATTTGTATAAGCTATGAAACATGGAATTTGCTTTTTAGTTTTTCTAAACTCATCACGGTCGGTCCTAAAACTAAAAGGACTTGGAACTTCATCACCATCCTGCTTCTCCATAACCGAAAAGTCAATAGATGAAGCATCAACTCTTGCGCATGTTCCAGTTTTTAGCCTTCCCATTTCAAGCCCGCACTCTTTTAACGATATGCTAAGTCCTTCACTACTCTGCTCACCAAAACGTCCACCTACTTGCTTTATCTCTCCTACATGTATAACGCCGCGTAAAAAAGTTCCACTTGTGATAATCACTTTTTTAGCGCTATACTCGTTTAAAAGGTTGGTTTTTACACCTTTTATCTCACTGTTTTGGACAACAAGAGACTCTACCATCTCTTGAACAAGTTCAAGATTTGGCGTGGTTAAGATTTTATTTCTGGCAATTACACGGTATCTGTCCATATCTATCTGTGCACGGCTTCCACGAACAGCAGGACCTTTTGTCTGGTTTAGTATACGAAACTGTATGCCGACTTCATCTGTAATAAGAGCCATCTCGCCACCCAGAGCATCAATTTCGCGAACCAAATGACCTTTTGCCAATCCACCTATTGCAGGATTACAGCTCGTCGCACCTACATTTTCGGCAAGCATTGAGACAAGCAGAGTTTTAGCTCCCATTCTTGCACTACTAAGTGCCGCTTCAACTCCTGCATGTCCGCCGCCTACTACCAATACATCATAATTCATATAATTTCCATATTTTTTTCTTTAGCCGAATTTTATCATTTTTGAGTATCATTTGCGTAATATATTCTAAACAATGGTTTAAACTGATGATAAAAAAAGCACATGACGCATACAACGCTCAAGATTTCAAAGCTGCCTTTGAACTCTACACAGAATTAGCGGACAAGGGCAGCTTTGAAATCTTGA
>NZ_JALNZY010000126.1 GCF_023229105.1 Sulfurimonas sp. | reverse complement strand
TTTTTTACAGCACTTTTCTGTGGAACTAACAGAACAAAATCAAAAGATGATCTATATTCCAAAAGGTTTTGCCCACGGTTTTCAAACACTAAAAGATGATACAGAGCTGCTTTATCTGCACAGCACTGTCTATACTCCGTTAAATGAGGGAGCATTAAATATAAATGACCCGCTCTTAAATATAAAGTGGCCGTTAAATATAATCAATCTTTCTGCAAGAGATGAAACTCACCCATATTTAACCGATGAATTTGAAGGAGTAGAAGTAAATGAACTGTAGATTTTGCAAAACAGAACTCAATGATATTTTTGTAGATTTAGTCAACTCTCCTGCTTCAAATTCATATTTGACCAAAGAGCAGCTTGATGAACCGGAAGTTTTTTACCCTCTGAAAATTTATGTATGCCAAAAGTGTAAACTTGTGCAAATAGATGAGTATAAAAAATCAGATGATATTTTCGATAAAGATTATGCTTACTTTAGTTCATACTCTACAAGTTGGCTTGCACATGCTAAGAACTATGTAGAGATGATAACAAAGAGACTCTCACTGGATAAAAACTCACAAGTTACTGAAATAGCATCAAATGACGGCTATCTGCTTCAATATTTTAAAGAAAAAAATATACCCTGTATTGGAATAGAGCCAACAAAGAGCACGGCAGATGTTGCACGAGAAAAAGAGATTGATGTAATAGATGATTTTTTTGGAAGTTCTTTGGCTCAAACTTTAGTAAAATCAGATTTGATTCTTGGAAACAATGTTTTAGCACACGTTCCGGATATCAATGACTTTGTAAAAGGTCTCAAAATAGCTTTAAAAGAAAATGGAACTATTACCATGGAGTTTCCACATCTACTTAAGCTTATAGAAGAAAATCAGTTTGACACTATTTATCATGAGCATTTTTCATATCTATCTTTTTATACGGTTAAACAAATTTTTGAAGCACAAGGACTAAAGCTTTACGATGTAGAAAAACTTTCAACTCATGGAGGAAGTTTAAGAATCTATGCAACCCATCAAGAAAACCATATAGAAGTGTCTCAAAGTGTCGAGTATCTTTTAAAAGAAGAAAAAGCTTTTGGTTTAATTGATATGGATATTTATAAAGGATTTCAAGAAAAAGCAAACAGGGTAAAGTACGACTTGCTGGCTTTTTTGCTTGAAGCAAAAAAAGAGAATAAAAAAGTCGTAGCATACGGAGCTGCTGCAAAAGGAAACACTCTTTTAAATTATGCGGGGGTGAAAAACGACCTCATAGAGTTTGTAGTAGATAAATCACCACACAAGCAAGGCAAATATCTTCCTGCAAGTCATATTCCAGTCGTGAGTGAAGAAAAAATAAGCGAAACAAAGCCAGAGTATGTTTTAATACTTCCTTGGAATATTAAAGAGGAAGTTATAGAACAACTTGAGTATATTAAAGAGTGGAATGGTAAGTTTGTGGTTGCTGTGCCAAAATTAGAAGTTATTAAATAAAAGGAAAAAAGAAATGAATTATCTATCATCAATGTTTTGGGGAGTTAGAAACCCTGGTTTTTTCGAGGCAATGCAGCAAGCAATAGATAATACGCCTCAACAAGGTATTTATACAGGAGACAATCTTTTTACATTCAGTAAAAATTTAAGTTTTTTAAATAATAAGCCTTTTATGGATGCTTATAACAAGAATGTAACTACCGAAGTAGAAAGAGCGATACTCTGGAGAATATATGTCGTTGCATGGGCAGCAAAAAGTGTTATTTCTAGGAATATACCTGGTGATTTTGTAGAGTGTGCATGCTATAAAGGGACTACGGCAAGGATCGTTAGCGACTATGTAGATTTTGCTAAGCAAGAAAAAAGTTATTATCTTTATGATCTTTTTGAACATGACGAGTCTATGATGCATCATGCTATGCCAGAGCACAGCGCAACACTTTTTGAGCAAGTTAAAAATCGTTTTGCAGATCTCTCAAATGTAATCGTAACAAAAGGCCATGTGCCTAACGTTCTTCACGAAGTTTCACCACAAAAAGTTTCTCTTTTGCATATTGATTTAAATAATGCTGCTGCAGAGATTGGAGCACTTGAGATTTTATTTGATAGGCTATCTCCAGGCGGTATACTAATTTTGGATGATTATGGTTGGCTAGGCTATAGAGAACAAAAGCTCGCTGAAGATCCTTGGCTTGCAAAAAGAGGCTATGAAGTGCTTGAACTTCCTACTGGACAAGGAGTAATCTTTAAATGAATCAGATAGATTCAACCGCTAAAATATCATCATTATGCGACATTGAAATATCTAAAAAGGGTTCAATGCTGATTATCGGTGCAGACTCCATGGTGGATTCTTTCGTAAAAATTAAATTTACAGGTGGATTGGGCAATATTGAGATAGGCTCTAATGTATACATAAATTCCGGAACAGTTTTATATTCAGGCAACGGCATAATAATAGGCAATAATGTTCTTATTGGTCCTAACTGTTCAATTACCCCGACCAATCATGAATTTAGTGATAGAAATAAACCAATTAGAGAACAGGGTTTCAAGCAATCAAAAGGCGGGGTTATTATTGAAGACGATGTTTGGATAGGTGCAAATGTTGTTATTCTTGATGGAGCTATAATTAGGCATGGAGCTGTGATTGGAGCTAATTCTCTTGTAAATAGTGAAATTGAAGAGTACTCTATAAATTATGGCACACCTTGCAGAAAAATTGGTTATAGAAAAGAATGAATTTATCTAAATTAAAAAATAGAAAAGTAGCTATTTTAGGAATAGGTTATATAGGCTTAAATATATTAGACTATTTAAAAAGCCTTAAGGTAGAAACAGTTGCAATAACCAGAAAAAATATAGATATTCTTAAAAAAGAGGAGTTTGATTATCTTATAAATACCTCAGGAAACAGCGGGGATTTTAGAGATCAATTGATAGAGACAGTAGAGTCAAATATCGGTTTAAATAGTTATATTTTAGAAAATGCAAAAATAAAATATAGCTATGTTTATATTAGCTCTAGTCGAGTTTATGGCTCTTGCGATGAAAATAGTGTAGTTTTTGATGAAGATTCATATAGTTGTTATAATAATTTAAATTTGGATTACATATATGATGGAAGTAAAA
>NZ_JALNZY010000041.1 GCF_023229105.1 Sulfurimonas sp. | reverse complement strand
GGTTTAGGCTCAAAATTTATTATAAATAAAGAAGCTACTTTTAGTGCTGGAGATAGATTTGGCATAACCGGCGATACCACTATTTTATGTGCAAAAAAAATAAGCATTGGAGATAATGCTAGAATATCTTGGCAAACTATAATCATGGATAGTGACCATCATCCTGTTTTAGATATAAATAATAATATTATAAATAATCCAACAGAAATCATTATTGGAAATAATGTATGGATTGGCGCTAGATGTTTTATACTTAAAAATACTAATATTGATGATGGGTGCATTATTGCAGCAAATACGACAATAACTAAAAATTTTAGTGGCATTAAACACAGTGTAATCGGTGGAAATAGTGCAAAGATTTTAAAAACAGATATTAGATGGCATAATTAATGAAAATATGCATAGTAAAACTCTCGGCAATGGGAGATATCATTCACGCCATGGTAGCTCTTGAGTTTATAAAAAAAGAGCTTCCCTCCTCTAGCATAGACTGGGTAGTTGAGAGCAGCTTTGCAGATGTTTTAAAGAATAATCCACATATTGACAATATTTTAGAGGTAAATTTAAAGTCCCTTAAAAAGAAAAAAAGCGAAATTTTTAAGCAGTATAAACTTTTAAAATCCTACTCAAAAAACAACTACGATATCATTATAGATGCACAAGGACTTCTAAAATCCGCCATTGTAGCTAGAATTATCGGAGCAAAAATCATTGCAGGTTTTGATAAAAATTCAATTCGAGAAGGAATCGCTTCTCTTTTTTATAACAAAAAAGTCCACATTGCTTATGATGCAAACACGATAGATAGAAATGCAACAGTTATCTGCGAGCCTCTGGGCATAGAGGTCACAAGCCAAAAGATCCTAAACAAAGAGAAGTTTCTATTTTCAGCCTCACATATAGAAAATCTTCCTGAAGTTTTTATTCTTTTTGTAATAGGCTCAACATGGCAGAGCAGAAATTACCCAAAAGAGAAGTTTGTAGAGATAGCAAAAGCGCTAAAAACACAAACGTATATCGTCTGGGGAAGCGAAGATGAGCACCAAAAAGCACTCTGGATGCAAAAGCAATCAGAGTTTTTACATCTACTGCCTCGCGGCTCACTTGACGAACTAAAGTATCTCATCTCAAAATGCTCCCTGCTTATAGGAAATGATACCGGACCCACACACATGGCATGGGGATTAAATGTTCCATCGATTACTATTTTTGGACCAACACCTACAAATCGTGTCTATGTCACCCCAATAAATAGGGTTATAAAATCAAGCAGTGAAGTAAATCACTACAGACTAGATAAAAATGACTTCTCAATCTGTGAGATAAGCTCAAATGAGATAGTTGCTATGGCCAAAGAGCTATTAAAATATGGTTATAAGTAACCTTTTGATAGGATTATAAAATAATGAACATACTAGTATTAACCTCATCAAACGACTCTTTTAACAGCGTACGCCCAGAACTTGAAATCTATATATCTCTGGCAAAAGCAGGACATAATGTCACGCTTATGAGCGAAAGTGATTCCGCCTATGCGCCAAGACTTATAGAGCATAATATCAACATCATTAACGCAACTTATAAAAAGAAAATAGATTTAAAACTTATCAAGCAGATAAAAAAAGTTATACAAGAGAAAAAGATAGAGATACTATATGCAACAAACTCAAAAACAATCTCAAACGCCATCTTTGCTTCAATCGCTACAGATGTAAAACTCGTTACATACAGAGGCACAACAGGTGGACTCTACAGACACGATCCGAGCTCATACTTAAATGCCCTAAACCCTAGAGTCGATGGTATGATTTGTGTTTCAGAAGCGGTAGAGAGACATGTGAAAAAGCAGATTTTTTGTAAATCGAAAAAAGTCATAACAATTTACAAAGGGCATGACACTTCTTGGTATGAACAAACTCCATCAAATCTTGAAGAGTTTGGAGTAAAAAAAGAGAGTTTCAGTGTTGCCTTTGTGGCAAATGTCAGACCACATAAAGGACTGATTTATGTAGTAAAAGCAGCACATGAGCTCTCAGACTTAAAAAACCTACACATTCTTCTCATAGGCGATAAAATCTCGCAAGAGCCATACTTATCTGAGATAAAAAACAGTGGCATGAGAGAGAGAATACATGTAACAGGACACAGAAAAGATGTACCGCAAATTATAGCGGCATGTGATGTTCTTGTTCACGCTTCCACCAGAAAAGAGGGACTTCCTCGTGTTATACTTGAATCCCTCGCAAGCGGTACTCCAGTTATTGCCTCGGCAAACGAAAGTTCTCTTGAAATTATAGAAGACGGAGTTAACGGTTTTATAGTTCCTATAAAAGATGCATCAGCAATAGCAAAAAAGATAAGAGAACTGCATGATAATCCCGACACATTAGAGAGATTGACAGCTCATGCGCAAGATATCATAAAGGGTAAACTCTCTCATAAAACAACTGCTAAAAAATATGTCGCGTGCTTTGAATCGCTGCTTAACGATAAAAATGAATAAATATATAAACTACCTATTTGTAATCTACGCTTTTTTGCTCCCCATCTCAAGGAGCAGTATCTCTATTTTAACGGCACTGCTCTTTGTCTTATGGCTATTTAGCAATAACTTTAAAAATAAAATAGAGTTCTTAACATCAAATAGAATTATTATCTCTTTATTACTCTTTGTAGGGTTTAGTATTATCTCTTTGCTTTGGTCTCAAGCTCCTTTTGGAGGGCTGCAATACATAAGAAAATATTGGTACTTTTTAACTATTATTGTCATAGCCACTGCTATAGAAAAAAAATATCTGACTTACGCAATTTCCGCATTTTTAACAGGTATGCTTATTAGCGAACTTATCTCTTATGGCATATTTTTTGAACTGTGGAAATTTAAAGAGGCTACGGCTGCCTTTCCAAATCCTTTTATGAATCATCCTCAATACTCTATGTTTTTGGCGTTTACCTCCCTGCTCCTTTTAAGCAAAATCTTTTACGAAAAAAGCCTAAATCTTAAAATACTCTATGTACTGTTTTTTCTAACAACAACTGCGAATCTTTTTATAAATGCAGGAAGAACTGGTCAGGTAGCATTTGCGGCATCCATATTTATAGTAGGCTTTTTACATATCAAAAACAGATTTTTTGCTTTTTTTGGTATGTCTTTTATGCTTCTTGTTATCTTCTTTGCTTCATACTCAATAAGCCCCAATTTTAAAGCAAGAGTTAATGTCGGAATAACCGATATAGCAAAAGTTCTCTCTAAAGATGACTACTGCTCCTCAATAGGACTTAGACTTGCAGTTTGGCAAATAGGAGGCGAGATTTTTATAGACAATCCCGTTTTAGGCATCGGCGTAACCAACGATATGGAGGCTTTAAATGAGAGCATAACAAAAAAACATACAAATATGGAGTGTGCAAAGATAATGCCAAGCTATCACAACTTTTATGTTCAAACAGCAGTTCATTTGGGATTAATAGGACTTATTTTATATTTGAGTGTTTTTTACAATCTTTTAAAACTTGGCATTAAAGATGAATTTTACTCTAATCTTTTAGTTGTTTTTGTTGGTATATACTCAATATCAAGCTTAGTAGAGACCATGTTTCATGAGCAGTTTCCGGCGGCATTTTTTGCCCTTTTTACCGGCATCTTTATAGCTCAAAAAAGGATAGAGAGTGAAGTTTGAATCAATTTGCGACAAATATATAGTTTTTCTTAAAAATATAAAAGAGTATTTTAAGGAGTCAACTAACTCAATTCATAAAGCAAGAAATGAGATAAAAACTATAGATTTTAATGATGAACATTTTGTCGTAAAATCTTTTAAAATTCCAAATATTATAAATAAAGTCATATATACCTTTTTTAAAGATTCTAAAGCAAAAAAGTCATATAAAAATAGTATAAAAATAGCAGATTTTACACCAAAACCAATAGGATATATAGAATTTAAGAAGAGTGGTCTTATTCATGAGAGTTACTTTGTAAGTGAAAATTTCAAGTATGATTTTACAATAAGAGAGGCGCTTAAAGATAGCCATTTTTTAGATAAAGAGGCTATTTTCAAAGCCTTTGCAGCCTTTACGCTCTTACTTCATGAGAGTAATATCTTTCATCTTGATTATTCGCCGGGAAATATATTAATTAAAAAAATAGATGATAATTACATATTTAAAATAGTTGATATCAACAGAATGGAGTTTAACCCACTAACCTTAGATGAGAGGCTAAAAAACTTCTCTAAACTTTGGGCAAAAGATGAAGATTTAGAGATTATAGTAAAAGAGTATGCAAAATTATCAAAATCAGATGAATCGAGTTGTGCTAAAATAGCGCTCAAATATTCTCAAGCTCATAAAGATAAAAAGAATGCAAAAAAGAGATTGCGGGGAGAAGCGGTAGTTGATTAAGGATATCTCATGCGTAATTATCGTAAAAGACGCGGCATCAACGATAGCAAAAACACTTGATTCATTAAAAGATTTTAGCGATGTTGTTGTTTATGACAACGGTTCAACTGATGCAACAATGGATATTGTAAAAAACTACTCAAATGTAAATCTTGTTCAAGGTAAATTTTTAGGATTTGGTCCTACAAAAAATCTAGCATCCACCTTTGCCAAAAATAATTGGGTGTTCTCTCTTGATGCAGATGAAGTTTTATCAGATGAGTTTATAAAAAACATCTCAAATCTAGCACTAGATGATAAAAACATATATACGATTCTTAGGCAAAACTACTACAAAGAGATATATGTAAAGCACTGTTGGGGTAATGACCTCATAGCAAGACTCTATAACAGGACAAAGACATCTTTTACAAATGAAAAAGTACATGAGAAAGTGATAGAAAAAGAGTTTTATATTGTGCAAATAAAAGGTTATATTTTGCACTATCCATACTCAAACATAACAGACTTTATAATCAAACTTGATAGATACTCTACTATATTTGCACAAGATAATATTGGTAAAAAAAGTTCCTCCCCATCAAAAGCCTTCTTTAACGCTATATTTTCATTTTTTAAAACCTACTTTCTAAAAAAAGGGTTTTTAGACGGTTATGCAGGATTGGTTATAGCATTTTCACACATGGCAACAAATTTTTACAAATATATAAAGCTTTATGAGTTAAATAAAAAATTAGATTAATAAGTCCAAGTTATATCTTCTTTTACCACTACACACGGGTTTCCAACAGCAATACTCTCTTTTGGGATATCTTTTGTAACAGTAGAGTTTATTCCAACGACAGAGCCTTTCTTGATTGTTACACCCTTTAAAATTGTTACACTGTCTGCAATCCAAACACCATCTTCAATTATTATATTTTTAGCATGATTTATTCTTTGGTTATTTTGAAATATCGGATGCCCATCAGATGTCATAACTTTTATATTACGAGAGAGTGCGGTCTTATCTCCAATAATCAAGCTTATACTTTCTTCTTTGGCACTTAAGTAAGAGTTATGACCGACTAAGCTGCCTTCACCTATACTGATTTCACAATTGTTGCCGATTATCTCTATTGTGCTGGCTCTAAGTTTAGAGTTTGCTCCTATTTTAAGAGTATTGTTTTTGCCCTTTACTACGATAGTACAGTTAACTATTTTACTATTTTTACCAATAGCTACTTCAGTGCTCTTATCAACTCTAATTTTATTTCTAAATCTGTCAATTAAACTAAAATTACTTCTATACATATCTTAGTTTCTATACATTTTTCTTAATCTTGAAATTGTTTCTTCGTTGTTACTCTGTTTTTTTATTTCCCAAAATATATGTTTATTAAATAGTGTTGTTGGTAAAAGATTTAAGATGGCTCTATCAAATAAAATCTTTTTTTTTGCTTTTTCTTCTACATGTTGATTTTTATCTTTATAAAGAAAGTACGCAACAGATGTCATAAGCAGTAAAATAGGGTAAAAAATAACTCCCAAAACTAATGAAGATGTACTAAAATCTGTCTTTATTCGTTTTTTGGTTTTAAACCCTGAGAGAGTAAGCAGGGTTTGAAAATGTTGCACTCCAAGCAGAAAAAGATGCCCATAATAGAGCTTATTTGTGTCATTTTTTGCAAACCAGATACTATCAACCTCTGTTGGAGGCATTTTTTTCCACAAATCTGTTTCTAGCAAAAAATTTGACAATCTAACTTTAACTTGCGAATCATTTGGTGTAGTTATCAGCAAAATTGCATCTTTTTTTAGAACTCTATTAAACTCTTGAAGAACCTTTAGTTGGTTTGGGATATGTTCTATTCCCTCTTGACATATTATATAGTCTATTGACTCGCTCTCTACTGGCAAATCTTCTGATAAGTCGGCATAGTTAGACTTGACATCTGTTAGTTTCATAAAATCTACAAAAAGGTCAAAAGCTTTAACTTCTGCGCCTTTTTTCTTAAACTCATAACTAGCTCTTCCATCACCGCACGGAATATCTAAGACTACCTTACCTGTAAGATCCGGTAAATTTTTCACATATTCTGTTATATATTTATTGATTCCCTTTTTGGGAAAATCATACTCGTTCTCATTCATAAATTAAGATACCTTTTTCTATCTGTTTATTAATTTCTCTCATTGTTGCATTATATTCAATTATATATTAAATCAATAGCAAAACAACTCTCTTTTAACCTCTTCAAACAGCTCTTGTCTCTTTTGTTCGCTCTGGGGAATCATAAAGTGTTTTTGCAACTCTTCATCCCCAATACTCTTCCATCTCTTAGCGCTTGCAAAAAGATTATCAGCAAAAAATGTCATAGTTGGTGTTCCTACCAAAGAAGCCACATGATATGTTCCGGTTGAAGTAGAGACAAAAAGCTTGAAACTGCTTATAAGTTTTGCGAAATAGACAAGCCCCTCAAGAGATAAATAGAAGATAACATCTATATCATAAAGTCTATTTTGCATCTCCTCATAAAGCTCTTTCTCATCAGGTCCAAAAGTTAAAACTACTTGATATTTATCCTGCTTAACAACCCCACGAATCAAAATTTCATACTCATCAAGAGTCCAGTTTGCATCACTTGAACCGCCAAATCCTACATGAAAAGCAACAATCTCCTCTTTTTGTATATCATGATTTGCGCGAAAAACTCTATATATCTGCTCCTTGTCGCTAAAGCTTAAGAGCGGTTTTTTATACTCTAAACTTATATCGCTAAAGAGAGATTTTGTAAGCTCTAAATTATACTCAAACTCCGCCATCTGGACTCTGCTTCTTCTTTGTGCGACTCTTTTATTATAAAATATCTGCGCTATTTTTGTCGCAGGGGCAACTCTCTTTGAAATCCCTGCAATGAGCTGTGCAAGTGCCACACGAGTATTTGAAAAAAGGGTGACAGAAGCGTCTATTTTTGCTTTTCTTAGTTTAAAAACCAGCTCCCAAAAACTTTTACCATCATCAACAACAACCTCATCTATAAACTCACAAGACTCAGCCAAAGCCCTGTTTAGCGGAGCAACACAAACTACAACTCTATTTTTTAAATCATACTGTTTTAAGACATATACAGCAGGGAGTGCGGTTATAAAATCGCCCAATTTGTCAGTGCGAACAACAAGTATATTCAAGAGAGTTCCTAATATTTTAATAACTTATTTTATCTTAAAAACGTTATAATTCGCCTTATGAAACAGCCATTTAACTGGGATAATTATTCCGATCAACCGTATCCGCTAAAAGACAAAAACTACAAAAAACAGATGCGAAAAAATCAGGTCGGCTCCTTGCTTAAAACTTTTTTTATATCTCTTGTGATGCTCCCCTTTGCAATCATCATGACACCTTTTGTCAAAAGAAAAAAAATAGATTCAAATGATTTTTTTTGTATGGGAGTTGATTATCAAAGGCAGAGCGAAATGACGCTTGAGCTTATAGAGGAGTTGGGAGTTAGTAGAGTTTTAGTTCGTTTTAAACTCTGCAAGATGCAGACTTTTAATGAGCTTGAGAGCTTTATCTTAAAACTAAAAGAGAAAAAAATAACACTAAAAATCATTCAAGATAGAGAACATATAGAGGATTTAAAACTTCTTGAAAATGATTTAAACACTATCTTTACAAAGCTAGGCAAACATATAAATATTTTTGAGATAGGTTCAACTATAAACAGAACAAAATGGGGGTTTTTTAGCGTTGATGAGTATAATCGTTTTTATCAAGTAGCCTATGCTTTAAAAAAAGAAAAGTTTCCAAATATTAAGTTGATTGGAAGCGGGGTTATAGATTTTGAGTATCACTTTACTGCTCATACTCTTTTTAACTCTTTTAAGTACCGCTATGACGGTTTATCCGCACTTTTATATGTAGATAGACGCGGTGCGCCTGAAAATACTCAAATGGGCTTTAATCTTCTTGATAAAATTTCGCTACTTAGCACCATGGTCTGGCTAAGTCCAAAAAGTGCACATGAACTTCACATCACTGAGACTAACTGGCCCATAAGCAACACCGCACCTTATGCACCGACAAGCGAGTATGAGTGTGTAAGTGAGGAGTTTTATTCGGACTACATGTTAAGATATTACCTGCTTGCATTTGCATCTCAACAGGTCGATAGCGTATCTTGGCATCAGCTAATAGCCCCCGGATACGGACTAATCGATAACAGAGATGGCATAAAGAAGAGAAAAGCATTTGATGTATATAAATTTATGATTCAAAATCTAAAAAACTCCCAATTTTTAAGACTTGATATAAAAAGAGAACACTACATACTTCAATGTTTAGTTAATGAAAAATTGCTTCAAATACACTGGTCGCTCAAGCCAATTACCCTTAAAAATGAGGATTTTTTTAGCATAATATACTCTAGCTCTGGAGATATCATAAAAAATGAAACGCTGCATGTAGGCTCCTCTCCGATTTATATTTATATAAAAGACGCGGTATAATTGCATTATGAAAATATTGATAATTTTACCAAACTGGCTAGGCGATGCTGTTATGGCAACTCCCGCGATTGAGCTACTAAGTTCTTACTATCCAAACGCAAAGTTTACTTTTGTCGGAAGTTTTGTCTCTATAGAAGCATTAAAGTATCATCCGCGCTGCGAAAAAGCGGTAGTGGATGAGACAAAAAAATCCCCTAACAGAATCAAAGCGACATACAGTCTTGCCAAAAAACTAGGCAGCTTTGATATGGCTATCTCCTTTAGAGACCAAATTCACTCATCTTTGCTTCTAAAACTAACAGGAAGCGTTCTGTGCATTGCCAAAAAATCATGGCACTCTATGTTATTGCTCTCGCACACACCTAACATAAAGGCAGACAAACACCTCAGCAGACAATACGCTGAACTGGCCATGACAAATACCGATAGATGGGACAAAATCACTCCTAAACTTAAACTCTACATCCAACCTAAAAAGCTTATAAAACCGACAATGGGCATCAATGCAGGTGCGACATACGGAAGTGCAAAAAGATGGTATCCCGAGAGATTTGCCGAAGTTGCAAGTGAGTTTAGCAGCGAGTACGACATCATAATCTTTGGCGGTCCAAACGAAGTAGAGATGGCTAACGAGATAGAGTCCTATCTTGTGGCATCAAATGTAACTAACTACACAAATTTAGCGGGAAAAACAGATATTAAAGAGTTATGTTCTCTTATTGGCGGTTGTTCGCTATTTATCACAAACGACAGCGGACCTATGCATGTAGCGGCTGCTTATGGGGTTGCTAGCGTCTCTATTTTTGGACCTACAAAACATACAGAAACATCACAGTGGATGAATGAAAAAAGCAAGGTTGTAAGACATGAGATGGAGTGTTCTCCTTGCATGAGAAGAGAGTGCCCGCTAGGTCATCATGAGTGTATGAAAAGCATTACGGCTTATGAGGTTATCAAAGCCGTAAAAGAGTTAAATAGCGAGGATTAAAACAGAAATTTCAAACCGAAATAGAGTGATTCGTTATACTCTACATCCCAGTTTTTATAGTTAGTGTCTATATGTCTGTATCCAAGAGTTATAAACCCGTTTTTTATAGCCTCTGCCTCCACATTTACCTGATACTCTAAAAAATTATCGGCTTTATCAAAGGAGAGAACCTCGGGAGCAACGTAGATGCTCGCACCAATGTAAAATGGAACACTTGAGCTAAAAGGGAGTTTGTAAGAAGCTTCTACACCTAGAGGAATTGAGACAAAATTTTTCGTATAGTTTGCTTTAATGCCTAAGCCCAATCTAAAATCACTATTTACATTTTTTTGCATCAAAAAATTTATCTCTTGAAAATCATCTATGCTATTTACATCACTGTGTCTCTCATCTGCATGTAAATATCTTGCGCCCAAAAAAATTGTATTTGGCTCTACACTTTCATTAAACTGCCCCATATCCAGCCTAGCTGAGAGCTCTATATCCGAGTTATTAATATTGACCTCAGCGCTATGCATCGCAAAAACAGATACAGCACTTAGTGCTATCAAAGTTGCTTTTTTAAACATCTAATCTCCTTGAATTTTTTTGATTGTCATCGTTGTGCTTTTTCCATCAACAAAGCCAACAAGCTTCAACTCCCTAGCAAACTCTGTTCCGACAACATCTTTACCTTCATAATCTCCGCCTTTTACAAGCGTGTCGGGCATTATCATTTTTATAAGCTCATAAGGAGTGTCTTCCTCAAACGGCACAACAAAATCAACCGCTTCAAGCGCGGCTAAGAGATAAGCTCTATCCTCCGCTATATTTATAGGACGCGCGGAACCTTTTAAGCGAGAAACAGATGCATCAGAGTTCAATCCCACTATCAAAACATCTCCAAAGCTTTTTGCCTCCTGCAGATACTTTACATGCCCTACATGCAAGATATCAAAGCAGCCGTTTGTAAAGACAACTTTTTTTCCATTCTCACGGTAGCGCTTTACAACCGCTTTTATCTCATCAAAATTTTTAATATGGGCATCTGAAGTGCTTTTATGAAGAGTCGCTTCATACTCCTCTATCTCCCCTAGCGTGACCGTTGCTGAGCCTATTTTCCCCACGACAACACCTGCTGCAAGGTTTGCAAACGCCGCTGCTTCTTCTATATTTCTACCTGCACTAAGCGCAAATGCGATAGATGCAATAACAGTATCGCCCGCTCCAGTTACGTCAAAGACCTCTTTTGCAACCGTTGGAAACACTTTCATCGCATCTTCATAAGTGGCGATTCCGTCCTCAGATAATGTAATCAAAGAAATTGCCAAGTTGCAATCTTGTTTTAGTTTTTTAAGCGCCTCTTGGAGAGTTTTTGTATCTTTTATCTCTATCTTTGTAGCTTGAATCGCCTCTTTTTTATTTGGAGTTAGAAGGTACGCACCGCTGTATCTAGCATAGTCACTCCCCTTTGGGTCAACTAAAACTTTTATCCTGTTTTTATTGCAAAGAGCTATCACTTCTTGACATAGATAATCGCTTAAAACGCCTTTGCCATAATCTGAGAGTATCACTGCATCAAACTTATCAATCATCCCAAATAATGAGTTTAAGATTTTATCTGCTTGAGCTTTATGAATCTGATCTTTACTCTCTTTATCATATCTAAGCACTTGCTGCGAGCTTGCTATTACACGGCTTTTCTTTGAAGTTTTTCTCTCTTTTTGGGTTATTATCTTATCGGTATTTACCCCGATTTTTTGCAACATCTCAATCAGCTCTATGCCGTTGTCATCATCCCCTATCACACTGCTTACACTTACATTTGCGCCAAGTGCTTTAAGATTGTTTATGACATTTCCCGCTCCGCCTAAAACTGTAGTCTCTTTAGATATATCTACAACCTGCACAGGAGCTTCGGGGGAGATTCTCTCACAACTTCCCCATAGATAGTGGTCTATCATCAAATCCCCAATAACCAAAATATTTGGAGTGAAATTTTTAAAATTTTTCATTACTTAACTTCTTGTTCATATACTCGTCTGATTTCATTTACGTATGCTTTAATTGCATCTTCCATCTCAAACTTTGGCTCATATCCTAGAGCCTCCTTTGTTGAGGCAATATCTGCTTCTGTATGAAATTGATAACTTCCGATAAATGGATTTTCAATATACTCACATGACAAGGTTGTTTCAAGTTCACGCTGCAAAATATCAACTATATCTTGAAAACTTCTCGCTTTGCCTGTTCCGACATTGTAGATTCCGCTCTCCTTAGGATTCATTGCTTTTATATTGGCAGCAATAACATCTTCTATATATATAAAATCACGAAGAATTTTATCGCTACTTTCAAAAAGACGAGGATTTTTACCTGAGAGTAGCTGAAGCCCAAACTGTAAAACCATAGATGCAGTGCTGTTTTTAAAATACTCTCTTGGTCCGTAAACATTAAAATATCTGAGCCCGACAATTCCTATATTACTTTTTTTTATATACTCACGGCTTAAATTATCCATGCAAAGCTTTGAAAATCCATAAACATTTTGCGGCGCTTCTACCCCTACTTTTTGTGGGGAAGCTGCATTCCCATATGTTGCGGCAGACGATGCATATATCATATTTGCATTATGCTTTATTGCTAAATCTAACAAATCTTTATACGCATTAACATTTGTTCTTATCATCAAATCTTGTTCTTGAGCAGTTGTATCAGAGATAGCAGCTTCATGAAAAATATAATCAAATCTATAGTTTACTTCTAAATCAAGCAACAAATCTTTGTCGTTAATATCTCCGCTTATTATCTCGCCTCTAAAGCCTATTAAATTTTTAAAATGTCCAAAACTTTTAAGATTACCATTAGATAGTTTTTCCCCGCTTCTAAAACTGTCTAAAACAACTACTTTTGCGTCAGGATGGTTGTTTTGAAAGTAAAATGCCAAGTTAGAACCTATAAAACCTGCACCGCCTGTTATTAAAATTGTTTTATCTTTTAAATTGTCGTCTATATATCTCAAAATGTGCACCCGTAGTCTATAAAATTTAATGAAATGTTAACAGATAAATCATTAACATGTATTTAAGAGTAAAATTACTATAATTTGTCCGAAATAAATTCAAGGGAAAAATATGAAAAAAATCGTTATGTCAATTGTTGCTTTAACTGCAACTACTACATTGATGGCTGCTGCTGTTGCAGCTGGTGCATGTGAAGCATGTCATGGAACTGACTGGAGCAAAGCTGCTCTTGGTAAATCTAAAATTGTTTCTGAAATGACTCACGCTGATATTGCTGTTGCACTTAAAGGTTATAAAGATGGTAGTTACGGAGGACCGATGAAAGGTCTTATGAAAGGTCAAGTTACTAAATACTCTGATGCAGAGCTAGACGCTTTCGCTCAAACTATCGGTAAATAATTTACCTTGAACTGTCCTTAGTGACAGTTCTTAACCTCTTGTGAGCTTCATTAAAATTATTCTGGTCTATATTTTTTCTCTAAATCTTCTCTTTTTTTCTCCTGCAATGCAGCATCATTTAACTCATCTTCGCCGTCAAACTTAGCAGCATTTAAAAATTTCTCTTCATCATCAAACTGTCCATTTTTTATCGCCCATAAAAATGCAAAAAGAGCAGCCGCTCCTAAAAAAATAGAAGCCCCGAGCATCATGGCTATTACCCAACTATCCATCTACTACCTCCTCCATTTATAACGTATTCTCATTGAGTTACCTACAACCAAAAGCGAACTTAGCGACATAGAAATCGCCGCAAAAAGAGGTATGATATACCCTGCCATAGCAATAGGAATGGTTAGGGCATTATAAACAAGCGATATGAGAAGATTTTGTTTAATTAAACCAAATGTTGTCTTACTGATTTTAAAAGCCTCATTTAATGACTTTAACGAATCATCAAGCAACACAACATCTCCTACTTCAACCGCTATATCACTACCACTACCCATAGCTATGGCGATATCAGCTGATGCTAATGCTAGAATATCATTCACACCGTCTCCAGCCATAACCACCTTTTTGCCCTCTTTGTGAAGAGTATTTATATACTCTGCTTTATCTTGTGGGGTTTGTTCATAAAAAAACTTTTTTATACCTACCTCTTTTGCAATATTTGTAGTAATATTTTTATGATCTCCGCTTAAAAGCACAACCTCGATTCTCTTTTGTTTCATACTTGCGATAAGCTCTGGCATCCCGTCTTTGATTTTATCTTTTAGTTCATACACCGCTGCAATTTCATCTCCAATTACAAAATAAAATGCCGTCTCCTGCGTTGTAAACTTCATATCTATGCCATGCTCTTGAAGTAATTTCAGATTGCCTCCTAAAAAGTCAACATTTTTATACTTTGCTTTTATCCCTTTTGCCGGAAACTGTTTATACTCATCAAAAATTATCTCCTCTATCTCTTTTGTCTGCTCTTTTATATATTTAGCAACCCCATTTGCTATGGGATGTTTAGAAGATTTAACCAATGAATAGAGCAGTTTTTTATCAAAATCTTTAAAAAAGTGCTCTTTTACAACTTCTGGTTTTCCGATGGTAATAGTTCCTGTTTTATCTAAAACAAGTGTATCTATTTTTGCCATAGTCTCAAGACCCGCGGCTTCTTTAAAGAGTATCCCTCTTGAAGCACTTATGCTAAGTCCTACTAATGTAGCAACAGGAGTAGCAAGAGCCAGCGCACATGGACATGCAATTATTATAACTGATATCGCTACCATAAAGGAGGTCTCAAAACTGTGTGGCCAGAGCCACCATCCTAAAAATGTAACAAAAGCCAGCGATAAGATGAGTGATGAAAAGTGTTCAGACAATCTATTTGCCATCTGCTGAATTTTTGGTTTTTTATGTATTGCGGATTCTAGTAGTGTCACTATATTTGAGAGCGTGGAGTGCTTAAAGTCCCTTGTTGCCATAAAGTATATATCAGCATCTATGCTTGTAGTACCGCTTACAACACTCATACCAACACTCTTATAAACAGGGCTGCTCTCCCCTGTTAAATTTGACTCATCAAAGGAACCGCTTCCTTTAATGATTTCACCATCAAATAAAATTTTCTCACCAGATGAGACAACAACACTGTCGCCGACTTTAACATCATCTAGTTTGCATTGAGCAATTATGCCCTCTCTTATAATTTTTACTTCATTAGGAATATTTCTAGTAATCACATCAAGCGCATCAGCTGCACTTTTTTTACTTAAAACTTCTAAAAATTTTCCTATCAAAACAAAAGTAATTATCATGCTAACAGAATCAAAATATGCTTCGCCATGCTGCATAATTGTTATATATATTGAGTAAATATATGTAAATAATGCTCCAGTTGCAACCAGCAGATCCATATTTACAACTTTTTCTTTTAGTCCATAGTATGCACCTCTAAAAAACACCCAGCCGCTGTAAAAAAGTACGGGGGTTGAGAGAATCCACTCCGCTATATTGAGTATAGTTTTTACATCCTGCGCTATCCCGCTAAAATATCCTGCATACTGTGCAACTGCTATCCACATGATATTCATAGATGCAAATATCGCAACAGCCATTTTAAGGTAGTACGATTTTCTCTCTTTATTGACATGATGCTCTTGTGTCATAGCGTCATACGCAAAAGCATCATAGCCTATAGCTCTTATCATATCTATGATTTTTGAAAGCTTCACAATATCATCAGCCCATACAATTGTTGCCTTATTGTTTGTAAAATTGATGTTGGCTTCTATCACACCGTCCATTTTATTTAGCGCTTTTTCATTTAACCAAACACAAGCCGAACAGTGAATCCCCTCTATTATCAAGGAGACTTGACTAAAACCTTTATCGTTTGTCTTTACAAATTTATCATAAAAAGATTGGCTATCAAAACTCGAAGAGCCTTCAGTTATTTGAGTCGGCGGAGCCAAGGTAGAACTTTTACTTTTTTCATAAAAACTCTCAAAACCCTTATCTTGTAGAAGATGATAAACTCCCTGACACCCCTTGCAACAAAAATGAAGCTTCTCATCTTTTATCATAAGTGATGGATCAAATTCCAAATGGCAATGTGAACATGGAATTTTATAAGACAACTTCAAATTTCCCAAATTTTGTATTTTTGTGAATTTTATCCCATGGCTGCACATGTCCGCTCATACAGATATAGACTCCATTTTCATTCACAGCTCTTGCAAAACCGATTGCCATACCGAGGTTGAGACTTGCTTCTATATTGTCTATCTCAAAAGGCTTCATCGCACCGACAAAGACAATCTTTCTATCATCAAATATTTCAGCTAAAAATTCAGCACTCAAATGCATAGTATCCGTTCCATGCACAATTACAAAGGTGTTATCTTTAGACTCCATGATAACTTTTGCAAGTATTTTTCTATCGTCCATCGTCATCTCTAGGCTATCTTTATAAATAACACCTGCTAAATCATATTTAGCACCCATGCTTTTTAAAATTTTCTCTATTGCTTCGTTATTATACGGAACTTCAAGCTCTGCATTTAACGGATTATATTTTTTATTAAATGTGCCACCGCTATTTAGTATTAACACTATATATATCCTTTAGTTTTAAAATTATCTTTGTCGCTTTTGATTTTTCAATAGACTCTGTCTCATCAAAAAGATAACTCTCTTCTATACCGGCATCTATCGCTGCCTCAATATCGTGTTCTTTATCGCCGATTAAAATTGAATTTTTCAGATTTAAATCAAACTCTTTTTGAGCCTCTAATATCATACCCGACTTTGGTTTTCTGCATTCACATGCGCCGGAAATATCAGGATGATGAGGACAGTGATAAACTTTTGTTATTGAGATTCCCTCTTTTAAAAATTGCTCAATCATCCATGAGGTCAATTTATCAAAATCAGATTCATCATAATAACCACGAGCAATGCCTGATTGGTTTGTTACCACAAAAAGAAGATACCCCAAATTTTGATAATGCCTGCATAATTCAAAGATTCCATCTATAAATTTAAAATCTTCAATCTTATAGACATAGTCCTTTTCGATGTTTATAACACCATCACGATCCAAAAAAAGCGCTCTGTTCATAGATATCAGTTGACACCCTCGCCAAAAATCTCTTTTTCTATAATATCACAAATGATATGCCCTATAAGTATGTGAGACTCCTGTATTCTAGGAGTGGAATCTGATGGCACTACTAAAGCAATATCAGCTATTTTTGCCATCTCTCCACCATCTTTGCCAACCAAAGCAATTGTCTTAATACCTTTTTTCTTTGCAACTTCAAACGCATTGATTATATTTTTAGAATTCCCAGAAGTTGAAATACCGATAAATATATCTCCCTCTTGCCCCATGCCCTCAAGCTGGCGGGAAAATACTTTGTCATATCCGTAATCATTTCCGATTGCTGTTAAACTCGAAGTATCTGTTGTTAAAGCCAATGATGGGATAGAAGGTCTATCAAATCCATATCTTCCAACTAGTTCAGCAGCTATGTGTTGTGCATCAGCAGCACTTCCTCCATTTCCTGCTAATATAGTCTTATTTTTACCTTTATAAAGTTTTACACATAATTTGCAAACTTCTTCAATTTTATTTAATAAAAGGTCATTTTCATAAATAGCTTGTTTTGTTTCGTATGATTTTTTAATTTGATTTTTTATGTAGTTTTTCATATAAGGTCCTAAAATAGTATGTAAAATAATACCATATTATAAATTATAAAGCTCGAAAAATAGCTAGTATTTCATATGCGTTATAGTATTTTTATTATTTAGTTAATGAAATTAGTTAAAAGAAGAAGTCGAGTAAGAAGTAAAAATGATCAACTAGGCAGCGACCTACATTTCCAATCCTGCAAGGATCAGTATTATCAGCGATGAGAGGCTTAGCTTCTGGGTTCGGAATGGAGCCAGGCGTTTCCCTCTCTCTATAGCCACCTAGACAGACCATATATAAAAACACGGCAAAGGAAGTAATTCCTTTACCTACGCTAACGCTAAGTTTGACTCAGCGTCAGGCTCACGCTCAGTAAACCGAGCTTATTGTGTGCCCTCATATATAATCTGTAAAGATTAGAGAATATTTTCATTATTAAAGTCAACATTTCTAAATAACTACATCAGGACACCTATACACTAAGTAAGGTAGTGAACGAATTGTGTTCTTAATTAATCTGCTTCTAAGAAGCTAGCTTTAGTCGCCTCAGCGGCGCAAGCGAGTAAAATGGACTTAGTTCATTTTACGGACTAATCAATAATAACTGGTAAAAAAAGACAAACGTACTATTAGTACTGGTCAGCTAAACAGATTACTCTGCGTACACATCCAGCCTATCAAGCTTGTAGTCTTCAAGCGTACTTCAGGGAACGTTCATCTTGGAGTTGGCTTCCCGCTTAGATGCTTTCAGCGGTTATCTCATCCATGCGTAGCTACCCAGCGATGCTCTTGGCAGAACAACTGGTGCACCAGTGGCATGTCCAACCCGGTCCTCTCGTACTAGGGTCA
>NZ_JALNZY010000125.1 GCF_023229105.1 Sulfurimonas sp. | reverse complement strand
AATGTTGTGGCTTCTGCCTTTAATAACTCAGGGCAGAAATGTTCTGCAACATCACTGCTTGTTTTAGAAGAGGAGGTATACAAGGATGAAAATTTTAAAAGAATGCTTTTGGATGCAACATCTTCTCTTGAGGTGGGTTCAGTTTGGGATTTTAAAAATAGAATCGGAGCGCTTAGCTCAAAACCCTCCGGCAATCTTCAAAAAGCTCTAAATTACCTTGATAACGAAGAAGAGTGGCTCGTTAAACCCTCCTATGCGGATAATGACAATCCGTACATGTTAAAACCGTCCATTAGATGGGGAACAAAAATCGGTAACTTTTGCCATATGAATGAGCTTTTTGGACCTGTACTGAGCGTGATGTGCGCAAAAGATTTGGAGGATGCTATTAATATTGTAAACTCAACAGGATATGGGCTTACCTCGGGCATAGAGAGTCTTGATGAGAGAGAGCAGGAGATTTGGAGAAACTCCCTAAAAGCTGGAAATCTATATATCAACCGCGGCACAACAGGCGCAATTGTCATAAGACAGCCTTTTGGCGGAATGGGCAAATCCGCAATAGGAAGCGGCAAAAAAGCGGGCGGATTTAATTATGTAACGCAGTTTATGAATATAAGTGCGGGTGAGGTAGCGTTTAAAGATACAGATGAGTTCTCCTCTCATAGAGCTTTTGCAGAGGAGATTGCAAAGGCTTCGGCAATAGTAAAAGATTTTGTACAGTGGCACAGAAGGGAGTTTAGCCAAGAGCATGACTGGGCAAAGATTAGAGGAGAGAGCAATATCTCACGATATTTGGGGGTTAAGAGTGTTCTTTTGAGATGCGAAAATAGCGATAGTCTCCATGAGATACTTGCATCAATATCCGCTGCAAAAATCGCCGGGGCTGAACTTCATATCTCACTTCCTAAAAAAATAAAGAGCGAGGAGTTAGCTTGGCTTATAAATAACTCTAGAAATATTTTGCTAAAAGAGGATGTTTTGGAGCTTCAAAGCGAGGATGAGTTAATCGAGTCAATGAAAAAGGCTCAAAGAATTAGATTTTTAAATCCAAAAAATGTAACAAAAACTATCTATAATGCTCTAAAAGATGAGGCTAAACATATAGCTAGCGAGCCTTTTGTATCTCATGGCAGGATAGAGATGCTGCACTACTTTATAGAGCAGAGTGTAACAAACTCATACCACAGATATGGAAATTTAGGCATCAGGGGTTTAAAAGAGAGCTAGTGCCCTTGTCTAAATCTAAAGCCACTCTCAATAAGAGATGCTCTTAGTTTATCTTTGAGCTCCCCTTGAAACTCCATCCAGCCATCTTTTAACGTGCCGCCGCAGCCTAATCTTTTTTTGAGTGCTTTTAGTATAGCTTCAGAATCATTGTGCTCTAGTTGAAACTCCCCGACAAGGGTAACAATCTTGCCGCGGCGCTTCTCTTTTTTAAATATTAAAAAGTGTTTAGAGGGTTCTTGTATCTCATTTGCAACTGCTGTTTTTCTAGGTGATTTGATTTCTGCCCAGCCATCTTCTATCTCTGCACCGATAAAGAGGTCAAGTTTTTTTCCTCTGCTCATGAGATGACTGTTTGCCTCAAGATGCTTATCTCTGCACTGTTTAATGTGTCATTTTTTATCTTCTGTAAAATCTCTTTATAAGATAAAGTTTTGTTGTTATAAAGTATTACAAAAACTTCATCGCCCTCTTTTAAAAAGGTGCTCTCCCCATAAGAGGTGTACCTTGTCGCGCCTATGCTAATTACTGCATCAGTTGGATATTTGCATGCCCTTATGTACTCACAAAGGGGTTCAAGTGGACCAAAGTTCTCTTGAGTATTTATCTGCTTAATCATCCAATCAAGCAGTTTCTCATAAAAGTAGCTATAACCGCTTAGCTCAACATCCTCTCCATATGCATGAACTTGTGCGTCTCTTTTTAGAAAACTGCAAATGGAGTAGTTGTCCATAATAGAGCCATCACTAAAGCTATCTATGTTAATTAGGTCCTCACTTAAACCCTTAGAGTCGGCTCCCCAGTTCTTCTTATCGCTGATTTTGCTTGCACCTGCGACTCTTATGGAGCAGTCGTTATACGCCCCAAAATGAGTAGGAGTAATTTTAGATAGTTTGTTATTTTCATATTCAAGTCTGCAGATAAGAGCGACTTCAGGTTCAGCTTGAATATTTACGTTCTCTTTTGGATGTTTGATAGTAGAACTAGATAGAGGATATGTGTTTAAGATAGCTTTTGCCTCTTTTACATGTAGAGGCAGGTAAAAAGGAAACATCCCTTTAGGCGCTGCTTCATCTGCAGTAATTACATCTTTAAAATCTTCAAGTTCGCCGGCTTGAGCTAAATGAAGCGCAAAGTTACCGGCAATACCAAGACCTAAAAAACTTTTATATTTCACCTTTTTCCTTAGCCTCTGCAAACTCCTCATAACTTCCTTTAAAGTCAACATAACTTCCATCTTCTCTTAGCTCAATTATGCGATTTGCAAAAGCGTCTAAAAGCTCACGGTCATGTGAAACACATATAACGTTGCCTTTAAAGTTATAAAGAGCTTCGCCGAGTGCTACGATTGCTTCTAAGTCAAGGTGGTTTGAGGGCTCATCTAAAACCAAAAAGTTTCCGCCCTCAAGCATCATTTTACTAAGCATCATTCTATGCTTTTCTCCACCTGAGATGCTCACAACGGATTTCTCCTGCTGCTCGCCTGAAAAAAGCATTCTTCCTAAGCAGTTTCTAATCTCTGCAATATCGCGTTTTGGGTCAAATCCTCTTAGCCAATCATACAGAGTTCCATCGCCTTTGATGATATCTGCTGTATCTTGAGGAAAGTAACTACTCTCAATAGTCGCTCCCCAGTGAATTTCTCCGCTAGTAGGCTTTATATCTTCCATGATTATCTTTAAAAGAGTCGTTTTACCGGCACCGTTTGGACCGATAAGTGCGACTTTTTCATCTGGTTCAAATTTTAAAGTTATATCTTTTAAGACTTCATTTTTACCATAAGAGTGGTTTATATTAATCAGGTTTAAAGCCTCGTCGCCCATAACTCTTTTTGCTTTAAAAACAATACTCGGGTCACGGCGAGAAGAGGGTTTTATATCATCGATAACAAGCTTATCAAGTTTTTTCTGTCTTGAAGTTGCCTGCT
>NZ_JALNZY010000040.1 GCF_023229105.1 Sulfurimonas sp. | reverse complement strand
TATCTTTTATATGATTTGACTGCCAAAGTGCGAGCTTTGAGCCTCTTGTTGCTATTATTAATTTTTTCATCTATTTTGCCTCTTTATATTTCATCTTTGTTTTATCTAACTTTCCATCAAAAAATATTGTCGGTGTACCGTTGACCATCAACATGCTCGCTACCTCTAAATCATTTTTAAAATGCGCAATAACCTCTTTTGAAAAGAGTTCAAACGGCTTTATATTTGAGTTCATGACCTTATTAAATTCCAAAAGTATCTTTTCATTGGATTTTTCATTTGGATCTACTTTGACTTTGTAGAGATCTAAAACTACGTTTTTTCTTCCCTGTAGCTCAAGCGTAATAGCCGCTTTTGCCAACTCCACAGAAGCTGGATGAATAGACTCTAGCGGAAAATGATAGTAGTAAAGTGCATATTTATTTGGTTCTTTTTTCATATAGTCGATAGCTTCAGGAACAAAAGTTTTACAAAATGGGCAGAGCGGATCAGAAAAAATTACTACTTTATGTTTTGCATTTTCATTTCCATAAATCAAGTTTGCTTTGTTATAATACTTATCTTTAAATGGTATTGAGACAAATTCATTCATCTCTTTGCCTTCTTTAAGAGCAAAAAGTTCTTTTGTTACAACTTCTCCATCCGAGAACCACATCATTTTTTGAACTATCTGTCGTCCATCTTTTTTCAAAATAGCATCAAGCTCTACCATATAAGCATTCCAATTTTTATACTCTAAAATCTCATTTTTGCTCAAAACCTTAGCATTAATAGATTTTATATTTGGATTATTCTCAAAACTACCCTCTATAAATGTCTCTATTTTTTCATTTATTGTGTTTGCATTTGCAAAACTACTTACTACGGCTATTATCGCTAATAATTTCAACATCAATGACATCATCATCCTTTTTTAAACTGTTGTATTCTTCTTCCATTTTACACTTGTCTGATTTTACATTATAACGATTAACAAGCATAGTCGTAAAGACGCTAAATTGTAATAAAGCTCCTATGATATCTGTTAAAAATCCCGGAACAATAAGCAAGATTGCACCAAAAATCGTAAAAAGATTTAAGCTTTGAAACTGTTTTAAATCAATGCAATTGTATGAAACTGCCATAAAATTTTCTCTAAGCGTTGTTCTAAAGTTAGCAAGTATAACCAACCCCAAAAAAGCACTAAAGAGTATCTCAAAAAAAGTTGCTAAACCGCCTATAGCAGACGATATATTGACTGAGATTAGTACCTCTAAAAACAGATAGATTAAAAAATATATCATGACTTTAGTAATTCCACTAATTTAGCGTATATTTCATCTACCCTCACAGAGCTATTTTGGGTTGTTTTTCTATCATATATCTGAACCAAACCATTTTCAAGCTCCTTTCCGATGATAACGGTATATGTAAAACCGATAAGCTCCGCATCTTTCATCTTAAAACCAAATCTCTCTTTTGTATCATCTAGCATAACTTCTACCCTTAAAGCTTTGAGTTTCTCATAAAGCTCTTCACCTAAAGCAACTTGTGCTTTATCTTTTACATTTGATAGTAAGATATTCACGGCAAAAGGGGCTGTCTCTTTTGTCCATTTACAGCCATTTTCATCATGGTTTTGCTCAATGACGGCTGCTATGAGTCTGCTAACGCCTATACCGAATGTTGCCATCTCAAAAGGTTTTGCTCTGCCGTTTTCATCATTAAAATATGCTTCTAACGCTTGGGAATATTTAGTTCCTAATTGGAAGATATGCCCAACTTCTATCCCTTTTTTGAAACTTAAATTTCCGCCGCAGGAACATCTTTTATCAAGCTTTTTTAGTTGAAGCTCCTCATAAGAGTTTTCATTTAAAGCTTGCACCTCTTCTTCATCAAATATTGTCTCGATATTTGCACCATAATCACAAGCTTCACATATAACAAGAGTATCTTCGCCGCTGTTTGCTAAAACATGAAACTCCTTGCTGCCCTCTCCTCCGATTGCTCCGCTATCTGCTTGAACCACTCTAAAATCAAGACCGAGTCTAGTAAAAATCTTTTTGTAAGTAGCTTCCATCAACTCAAACTCTCTTATCATGTCCTCTTGTGAGGAGTGAAAAGAGTATCCGTCTTTCATTAAAAATTCACGCCCGCGCAACAGCCCATATCTAGGTCTTGCTTCATCACGAAATTTAGTATTGATCTGGTAGAGATTCAGAGGCAAATCTTTATAACTTGTTACTCTATTTTTTACCAACTCTACCATAGCTTCTTCATTTGTAGGACTAAGCACGAACTCATTGTCATGTCTATCTTTTATGCGAAGCATCTCTTTTCCCATACTATTTGAACGACCGCTTCTCTCCCATAAACCAATAGGAGTCACAAAGCTAAGCTGTACTTCTAAGCAGCCTGCCTGGTCCAACTCCTCTTTTACAATAGCTCTGATTTTTTCTAAAACAATCTTGCCAAGAGGCAAAAAATTGTAAAGTCCGGCTCCTTGAGTGTTTATAAAACCGCCTCTAACTAAAAATTTATGTGATGCCAATGTTGCATCCGAGGGTGCTTCTTTTATTGTTGGAATAAACGCTCTGCTTCTTCTCAATTACTTTCCTTCTATAATGTTTAATGCATGCTCGCATTTATATTCATCAGGCATGTCTGTATTGTCTTTTTGTACCAAAAACTGTAGCGCACTTGTTAGTAAATCTGCTTTTGATTCCTCTGAAACATTGCGCATTTTTGAAGTCATCTCATGTAAAAATCTTTTTAAAACCTGCTCGCTCATCTTGTTTATTTGTGCTTCATACTCTTTTGGAATATAACCTTTTTTTAGAACTCTTTGTGTTTCTAATTTCGCAGCTTCAAAAGCTTTTTGATATATCTCTTTTATCATAGGTTCTATGTTAAGCGTATTTAGCCACTCAAAGAACTCTACCGTGCTTCGCCCGATAATATTGTGCGCCTTTCTTGCACTATCCTCACGCGAGCTTATGTTTTCATCTACGATATTTTTCAAATCATCAATCACATAAAGATTTATGCGTTCGCCTTTATGATAGTTTATGTCACGAGGAAGTGCCATGTCAAACCAATATCTATCAAAGTCGCATGGCTTAATAATCTCATCGGTTATAATGGGTTCTGATGCAGAAGTTGCGGTAAAAAGAATCTCAAACTCATTTACCGCTTTTGGAAGTTCACTTATATCTAAAGATTTTGCACCACACTCTTGTGCTAGTTTTGAGGCTCTCTCTTTTGTTCTGTTCATGATATAAACATCCGCACCGCTTGAGAGAAGATGTTTAGCCGTAATCTCCGACATCTCCCCGACTCCGATAACCAAAGCTTTTTTGCCCTCTACACTATCAAGAACAGATTTTAGCTTTGAAACAGCAACGCTGGCGATTGAAACAGGTTTTGAAGAGATATCCGTAGCGTTTCTAACCTTTGCAGCGCACTTAAAAGCGTGATGCATGGCACGCGCAAGTTTTTGACCGCTAAAACCGTTATCATAAGAGAATCTAAAAGCATCTTTTAGTTGACCGGCGATTTGCGTCTCGCCGATAACCATGGAGTCAAGTGAAGATGCAACAGAAAATAGATGATGAATAGCGCTGCTATCATCAAAAATATCTGCTCTTCCTTCGAGTTCGTCTATGGAGATTCCAGACCTTGCTGCTAGCATCTCAAAGATATGCTTTGTAGCAGCTGTTATATCGATACAACTACAAAATACTTCCATTCTGTTACATGTAGAGATTAGAATTGATTCATTTATGGTTTCGCCTGTATTTAACTTGCTAAGGCACCCTTTTTTGGCAAATTCATCTTTGTAAGAGAGCTTTTCTCTTACCTCCATAGTAGAATTTTTATGTGAAAAACTTATATTTAAATAGTGCATCAATAACTTCTTTTTATCATAGTTTGTAAAATATTTATGAGTTGTTCATCATTTTTTACGTTGTTCACGGCTTCATCTGATAACTTCTGTGCCAACTCAAAGGATTTTTCAATCGTTTTATATTCTTGCATCTTTTCTAGTATCCAAGCACTCTCTTGTTCATTTAAATCTTTTGCGTGCAGAGTGATTAATTTTTCTTTATCTTCTTCATTTAAGACTTTATAGAGATAAATATAAGGCAGCGTGCATTTACCCTCTACAAAATCATTCATAGCCGGTTTTCCAAGAGTTGCTGCATCACTTGTTATATCCAAAATATCGTCTATTATCTGAAATGACAAGCCAAGGTTTCTTCCATAAAGTGCATAAGAGAGAGGGTCTTTGTCTGCCAAAATAGCGGCTGAATGCGCCGCAGCTTCGATAAGTGTAGCAGTTTTAAGGTGTAACATCTCAAGATATTTCTCCTCATCTGTGTTAAAAGTGTGTGCCATTTTAACATCCATCATCTCGCCTTTGCTTAGAGCCGTAACGCTTGATGATATTATCTTAGCGATATCCCTCTCAAAAAACACCAGCTCACTAAAAGCCTTTGAGTATAAGATATCTCCAAGCATTACCGCAGTTTTACTACCCTCTGTAGCGTTTACAGAAGCCGCTCCACGTCTTAGTGTTGCTTCATCTATAACATCATCATGAAGCAAGCTTGCTCCATGAATAAGCTCAACAATCGCTGCTAAAAGAGGGGCTCTCTTATGTGTTGGGGCAATCTTTAAAATCAGTTTTGCACGAAGCCTTTTTCCGCCTGAGAGCATCTTAAAAAGGCGTGTTACTTCATCATACTCTATCTCTTGAATTAATCTTGCTATTTCACTCTCAACTCTTTGCATTATTCCTCTTTAGGCGGTTTTAAATCTTCAAGCATTATCTGCTTTTTATCATCAGATAAAAATATCTCAAATTTTGCTTCTTTTGTCTTTTGATTAAACTCTTTAAATTTTACTAACATGTAAGGCACCTTGAAAGAATCTGCACCTTTTGTTTTTAACTCAAACTTGAAACTTCGATTTTTCTCTCTTAAATAAAGTACATTTTGAGCAACAATCTTGTCGTATGCTCTAAAAACTACCAACCCTCCGTTTTTATAGAGCGTCCATCTAAATGTAAAGAGTTTATCTTTGTTGTCATATTTTACAAGAATTTTCTTTTGCTCATCTTTTTTTAATGAAATTTCTCTCACTTCTGTAAAATTATTGGCAAATATGAAACTAAAACTAAAGAGCAAAAGAGTAAATGCTCGCAAAAGGGTTCTCAACTATTCACTCTTTGAAAGTATTGCACCCATCATTTCAATATAGAGATTTTTTGAAAATGCGTCCACTTTTTCTCTATTTGAAAGTATAAATGAGCGAATATTTTTTTCCATCTCATCCCCGTTATTACCAAATATCTCAGCACACTTTTGGCTCATCATAATCTCCATAGCTGCAGCTCTGTCTATGAATTGTTCAAGCTCATATCTAACAACATCATTGTTTGCATTAAACACAACATCCATTAATTTGCTCTTAGGAGAGCCCATAAAGATATCATCTTCATCTTCAAAAAGTCCATGCATTTTCTATCCTAAGGTTATATTTTTGCGCGATTATAACATCACAAAAACAATATAACCTTGAAAATTAAGCATTAAGTCTTTATTTTCTATAATGTCAAGATGAAAATATATGACTTTTTAATTATCGGAGCCGGAAGTGCAGGATGCAATATGGCTTATTTTTTACACAAAGAGAATAAAAGTGTTGCAATTGTTGATAGAGAGGGGATAGCAGGAGGAGCAAGCGGCGCTGCTGGAGCCTTTTTATCTCCCCTGCCAGGTAAAGAAAATCCTTACAACTCTTTAGTAAATGAAGCACTTAAGTACAGCTTGAATTTTTATCAAAATCTGCTACCAATAGCAGTGGATAAGAAGGGTGTTCTTAGAGTTGCAAATGAGAATTTTGATAAAGACAAACTCTCCCAAAACAGCATGAAATGTGAGCATATAAATAGTGAAGAACTCCTAAATATTTCAAAAAACTTTATGGATATTGAGGGTTACTTCTATGAAAATGCAGCAGTCATAGAACCCATACAAATCTGCCATGAGTTAACCAAAGGGTGTGATTTTTACAACCTTGATGCTGCTGAATTATATTTTGAAAATGGCATCTACACGTTAGAGGGGATAAGGGCCAAAAACATTATCTTAGCTCAAGGAGTAAGTAGCTCCTTAGTAAAAATCCCCTACATGCAAATATCCCCGATTTTTGGACTTAGAGTAGATGTAAAAACAACAACAAAAGTTCCTTTTAATATCCATAAATCCATCTCCATCTCAACAAATAAACATGATGGCACCCTCTCTATCGGAGCAACGCAGGAGAGGCATGATAGCTCTAAAATGGAGTGCCTTACAACATGTGATAAGTGTACTTTTTATGTAAACAACGATGAGATGAAGATAGAGACTCTTTTAAAGCAGGCTGATGCTCTTATAAAACTTGAGGATTTAGAGGTAGTAAAAATATACAAAGGTGCTAGAGCAACCATAAAGAGCTACTTTCCCCTAGTCGGTAAAGTTGTTGATTATGAACAAACTCTTAAGAAGTATTCATCCATTAAAAACGGAACAAAGATTCCTTCTGAAAATTTAGAATACTATCCAAACCTATATGTCATAAATGCACTAGGTTCAAGAGGCTTTGTCTTTGGTCCCTATCTGGCAAAAATCCTGACTCAAAATATTATACATAACGAGCAGATACCAAAAGAGATATCAACTCAAAAACTCTTTTATAAAATGGCTAGAAAAAATTAAACCAGTTATAGAACTATTTGTGTACCGACACCCGCAGATGTAAAGAGTTCTAGCAGCAAAGAGTGCTCTATTCTACCGTCGATTATATGTGCTTTTTGCACGCCGCCTTCTATGGCTTCAAGGCAAGCATCTACTTTTGGCACCATTCCGCCGTGAATCGTTCCATCAGCTTTTAGAGCTTCTACTTCCTCTTTTGTAAGCGTGCTAAAGAGCTCCTTATCGTTGTTTAAAACACCTGCCGTGTCAGTTAAGAATATAATCTTATTCGCACCTATGGCTTTTGCTACGTACGAGGCGCACAAGTCTGCATTTATGTTAAAACCGGGATGTCCCATCTCTGTGCCGTCTGCAATGGGAGCAATTACTGGAATAAATTTCTCCGCTATAAGATTTGAGATAACTTCAGCTTTAACTTCCGTAATATTTCCGGTAAGTCCCCATTTTGCAAAATCTTTAGCTTTTGCCGTTATAAACCTTGCATCTTTTCCACTGATTCCTATTGCTTTTGCCCCATGAGAGTTTAAGAGCGAAACTATCTCTTTGTTTATCTCCCCGCTTAAAACCATCTCCACAATTCTCATAACCTCTTTTGATGTTACGCGCTGACCGTCAATAAACTTGGTCTCTATATGCAAAGCATCTAGCATCTCATTAATCTGCCTGCCGCCGCCATGAACAATTACGGGCTTGATACCAACTAGATACATAAGCAAAATATCTTGCGCAAACTTCTCTTTTAATTGAGGAGACTCTTGAGCTGAGCCGCCGTATTTTATAACTACTACCTCTTTATTAAACTCTTTTATAAACGGCAGAGCTTCAAGAAGCGTCTGAACTGTTTCAATCTTTTTTTGCATTATTACATCCCCTATAATTATCTACTGTTTTAAAAATATTTTTATCAACTTGTACATACATATCAAGCAGCGAAAGATTCAGGTCAAACTGCTCTAATTTTACAAAATCTTTATACGTTACCAAAGCCGAGTCTGCTTTATCTCTTTTTAAAATATCAACAACTTCACTTTTACTAAATGTGTGATGATCTTCAAAATAGTTTTTGCTAATAACCTCAGGCAAATAACCATCTAGCCGCTGCGGTCTTGCTATGGCAGTTATAAGCGACATTTTATCACTTTTATTTTTAAGTTCAACCACTCTTTTAAAATCAACCCCCTCTTTTACAACAAGAGCCTCTTTGCTACTCCAAAGCCTCTCTCTAAAGGGGCCTGATGGTAAACATGAGGAGTTTTTACTCTCAACATCTATAAGAATATCAAGCTTTTTTATATCATGTTTTGAGTAAGCATCATCCAAAAACACAATCTTAACGCCCATCTCTTTAGCTCTATTTATCCCTTTTTTTCTATCTTCACTCACTATAACAACGGCTCTGGGAATTTTGTGCGCGTAAATCATGGCTTCATCGCCGCTTGCGCTCACATCACATAAAATTTCTCTGCCGTTACTTACTACCACAAGACCGCTGCTATTTCTTCCATAACCGCGAAGAACTATAGCGGCATCTTCATAGTTTGATGCAAGTGCCGTTACAAGAGGAGTTTTGCCGCTTCCCCCGACACTAAGATTTCCAACGCTGATAACATCTATGCCTAAATCTTCTCTCTTTTTGCTTTTAAAACGTAAAAACATAGCAAAACAGTAGAGATAACTTAGAGGAAGAAGTACAAAAGAGAGAAGTTTTTGAATGGGGTTTGGGTTGTAGAAATACTCCTCAACCCAAAAGATTATCTTTTTTTTCAATTTTTTGCTTTTTAAACTCTTGTTGATGCTACGGATTTGACCTTGTCAATAACATACTGCACCTCTTTATCTTCCATGCTAGCGTAAATAGGAAGCGACATAACCTGCTGATAGGTAGTTAGTGCAACCGGAAAATTATTTACTTTTAGAGAATATTTATTTTTATAGTATGTTAAAAAGTGAAGCGGAATATAGTGAAGCCCGACCTCAACGCCCTGTTTTTTTAGCTCTAGTGCAAAGGAGTCTCTGTTTTTATCTACTTTGATAATATATAAAGAGTATGGATGCTCCCCGCTTTTCGGGTTAGGAATACTTACATGTTCTACTCCCTTAAGAGCCCTGCTGTACGTCTGGGCTATCTCTTGAACTCTTTGAAGATTCTTATCCTGCTCTTTTATCTGCGCTCTAATATATGCGGCACTTAACTGGCTCATAGTATAGTCAAATCCTATATCTACTACATCATAGATGTACTCTAGAGAGTCTTTACCTTTTTTCATCGCATGAAATCTTAAAAGTTCTGCTCTTTCTTTAATCTCCTGTGAATTTGAAACAAGTATACCGCCGTTACAGATATCTCTTTTTAGATGAGAGGAGAAGTTAAAGCAGGTAATATCAGCTCCCGTTGAGCCGATTTTCTTACCCTTATAGGTTGCTCCTAGGGCTTCACATGCATCTTCTACAATCTTTACATCATACAATTTTGCCATGGCGTAGAGTCTCTCTAGGTCAACACACTGCCCAGCCACATGTGTGACTATAACAGCTTTTAATTTTTTGGCTTTGTTCTCTTCTAAGTAAGCCTCTAGTTTGTCAAGATTAATATTATAGCTCTCGGGGTCAATATCAATAAAAATCGGTTCCGCATCAAAATGGCGTACAACTTCAGGAACATTTGGATGTGCGTTTATAGAACATATTATCTTATCACCTCTTTTTAAGTCCAGGGCGAGCATAGCCAAATGAAGAGCCGATGTCCCATGTGATGTTGCCAAAGCATACTTCACTCCTATATATGAAGCAAACTCCCTCTCAAGCTCTTGGACTTGATCTATATTTTCACCATCTAAAACATCACTAACATTTGAGTGTGCTTCTCTACTACTTTCATATCTGCAAAATGCAACTTTCATTTTCTACTCCCTATAATGTTATATCTCTTGAACAATTAAAATCATGGTTTATTTCTCTAGAAGCTAGCTTAGCAATAGGGGGCATTTTTCTCTTAAACTCATTACGTAAAATGCGCTCTACAATCATATCTACCATCTCTTTATTGCACCCTTTTTGAACTATCTCTTCCTTGCTTAGTCTATCTTCAACATAATATTTTAGCGCTTCATCAAGCTCGGCATAGCTGTAGCCTAAATCTGCTTCATCACTCTGCCCAGCCCACAAATCTGCCGATGGTGCTTTTTGTATAATGCTTTTAGTTATACCCAAATACTCAGCCAATTCATAAATTTCACTCTTATACAAATCTCCTATAGGATTTAGCGCACAAGCCAAATCTCCATAAAGAGTTCCATAGCCTAGCATCAACTCGCTCTTATTGCTAGTTCCCAAAACCAAAGCTTTTTGCTTAGCAGAGATATCAAAAATAGCGCTCATTCTAAGTCTTGCGGAGAGATTTCCACGCCTTAGATTATCCATATCGGTGTTTACCGCTTCATAAGCTTTAAGCATTGGCTCAATTGAAACCGTTATCGAGTTTAGTTTAAAATCACCGCAAAACTCATCAGCATCAGCTAAAGAGCTCTGCGAAGAGTAGTGAGAGGGCATTTTCACACATAGAAGATTATCTTTAAATACTCTTTGTGCAAGCACGGCAACAACGGCTGAGTCTATACCGCCGCTAAGTCCTAATACAACCCTCGTAAAACCTGTTTTTCGAACTTCCTCAGCTAAGAAATACTGCAAATATTCAGATATAAGTTCATACTTTTTCATCACTAACCTTTGATAAGCTTTAACAAAAATTATTATATCAATTTTTTAGTTACCAATGTTATACTTTCATAAAAAAAGAGTATAAGATGAAAATAAAAGTAAAACCGATGGGAGAGTATCAGACAAATTGCTATATAGTAACCACTCAAGGTAAAGATTTTATTATAGATCCTGGTATCGGTGCCTCGGAATGGGTTTTGCAAAATGTCACAAACCCTGTTGCCATTTTAAATACACATGGACATTTCGATCATGTCTGGAGTAATGCTGTGCTGCAAAAAAAACTAAGTATTCCTCTCTACACTCCAAAAGAGGACACAATGCTACTCTTGGGCAGCTCCTTTAGCCCTGACTTGCCGCCCTCAAAACCAGAGGTGGAGGTAGAGCCGAATCAGGAGTTTGATTTTGAGGGTGTAAAAGTAAAGTTTCGCCACTTTCCTGGACATACACCAGGATGTTCGACTATAGAGATAGGAGATGCTATGTTTAGCGGTGACTTTATATTTGAACGCTCTATTGGGCGAACAGATTTTCCTTATTCATCCCCTAATCAGATGAGAGAGTCCCTAGAAGAGTTTAAAAAAATTCCTTACGATAAAACTATATACCCGGGGCACGGGGGCACGACAACCATCAAGCAGGAGCAACAATATAGCGACTACTGGATAGCCAATCTTTAAATAGATTTGCTATTCGTGGCTATTCTCATCCTCCTCTTCTATCAATTTTAACTTTAAAACGTGCCTATCGGTTACAACCGTTTTAAATTCGCCTTCAAAAACTTTTATATCTAAAACATTCCCTATGACATTTACGTTTCTTTTTCTACCCTCTTTATGACGAACTTTAGCTACAAAACTTACAATATCGCCAAATTTTACGGGAGATAAGAATTGGCAATTGCTTGCCACTAAAACAACATTTCCCTCATTTACGGCAGCCATTGCTGCATAATCAGCCGCACCAAAAATAAATCCACTGTGAATCAACCCCTTAGAATCGGCAATCATATCATGCGTTGTAACAAGTTTTAATTTTACATATCCAATATCTAACTTCTCTATTTCACCACACAAATCACGATTAATTTCCTCATGGGTTTTTAACATCACATCATCTTTGGCTCTATAATCCTCTACCTCAAGTTCTGCATCTTCTTGAAAATCTCTCTCTTCTCTCTCATTCATTTAACATCCTTAATTAATTTTACATACACTCTAGCAGGAGCAGGATAACCCTCAACCGTCTTGCTTGCATCATTTTTATCCAGAAAATTCTCCAGAGACTCACCCTCTATCCACTTAGTCTTTCTCTGCTCACTACTATCTGTTTTAGAACTCTCTAAAACCTCAAAACTATCAAAGCCTGCTCTTTTACACCAGTTCTTTAGAGCCTTTATCGTTGGAACAAAATATATATTTGGTATCTTAGAGTATGATGACTCCGGACAAAGGCAGATCTCTCCCTCCCCTTCAATATAAAAAGTATCCAAAATTACTTCGCCTTTTTTTTCAAGACCCTTATAAAGAGATTTTAACATGGCTACTGGATCACTCCTGTGGTAGAGAACTCCCAGACAAAAAATAGTATCAAACTTCTCTTCATAAAACTCTAAATGCTCTACGCCTAAAAGCTCATACACAATGTCGCTTTTAACAAAATGGTTTATAAAATCAAATTGAGTTTTATAAAGCGGCGAAGGGTCAAAGCCCACAAGCGACTTCGGCTTATCCTCTTGCATCCTAAAAAGATAATATCCATTGTTGCACCCTATATCGGCAACTCTTTTATCTTTTAAATTAAAATGTTTTCTCAGCAGATTGTATTTTATGTTACTTCTCCACTCTGAATCTATATATATGTCAAAAAGTTTAAAAGGTCCTTTTCTCCAAGGCATCATGCTTCGTGCTATGTTCTCTAACTCCAAAAGACTTGTGTAGTTACCGACTATTTCTACCTCATCCCCGAGAGTAACACTCCAAGAGCCATCTTCAAGGCTCTCAAGCGCCTCGCGCATTGGAGCAATATTTTTCCACTTCATCCAAGATTGTCTATCTTTTCTTATTAAATCAATATTCATTTCATACTTTATCTTAAAATAATTTAATTATAATTGTATCAAAAGATAGCTATAAGGAATTTGATGAGATTAGAAAAAAAAGCAACAGTTGTCTCTTCGAGTGTAGCAGCCGTGCTTGTACTGATTAAAATGAGTGTTGGGATTTTTAGCGGCTCTATTGCTGTTTTAGCTTCAGCTATTGATTCGCTTCTTGATTTAACCGTATCTCTTTTTAACTATTTTGCCCTAAATACTGCCGAAAAAGACTCAGATGAGAAGTTTCATTTTGGACGCAACAAGATGGAGCCTTTAGCAGCCGTAATAGAGGGGATAATTATCTCTTTTTCTGCACTTTTTATATTTTATGAAGCAATTGCAAAAATTGTAAACTATAAACCCATGGAGTATATGGGAACAAGCATTGCCGTTATGATTGCCTCCATTGTTATAACTGCACTTTTAGTTATTTTTTTAAACTATGTCGCTAAAAAAACAAATAATATGGTAATCAAAGCAGATGCACTTCACTACAAAACAGATCTTTATTCAAACGGAGCAATTTTACTCGCTCTCGCACTTATCTCCTTTACTGGGGAGTATTTAATAGATCCTATTTTAGGGATGGGCATTGCTTTATATATGATTTACTCGGCTATTCCTATTATCAAAGAGGGACTGCTGATGCTGCTAGATGCTGCGCTAATAGCGGAGGATGTAGCAAAAATAGAAGCTGTCTTAGAAGCCCAAAATAATATTAACGGCTATCATGACCTCAAAACAAGAGAATCAGGTTCGCACATCTTCATCTCTGTGCACATTGTTTTTAATGTAAGCATTTCACTCTATGATGCACATCTAATCTCGGATAAACTAGAAGCAAAACTTCATACACTTTTCGAGGGTAAGCACGTAAATGTACTTATCCACATGGATCCATATGACGATTCAGAGATAAATGCCATAGAAGATAGTTATTAAAAATCGTACCGTAAAATAAAATTTAAAAAATTTGCTTTACCACTTTCGCTGCTTAGAACTTCTCTCTGTGCCCAAGCATACTCTACTCCTGTTAGCAAGTTCTTAATAGGAAGCCAAAGCAGATTTATCTGCATAGCATGACTCTCTTTTGTTACCTTATGAAGCCCTGTTTGTAAAACATCAAGATTATTATCAGCGCCGATATATGAAAAAGCAATTGTAGAGCGGAGTTTTTCACTCCAGAAGTGACGATAACCCAAATGTCCTCCATATACAGGAGTAAGAGTGATTTCTCCGCTTGAAGAAATAGTTCCCTCGCTAAACGCACCATATGCTATATAACGTCCACTTCCCTCTCCATAGTGAGCATTGAAGCGAATATCATCCAAAGCAAAAGTTTTAATACGCCCAGAGAGATTAACTCCATAGCCATATTTAGAATCTTTTGTATTATCTACTACCGAATCTTGCAAGATTTTTCGTGCTAAAAATGAGATGCCAAGTTCTCCCCACAAAGGATAATATCTTGCACGTAAAACCAAATCATAAGGCAGGTTATCTTTTGTGATGCTTTTAGAGCTGTTTTGATCTAAAAGAGTAATCTTAGGCTCCTCTATCGAAATATCATATGCAAATAATTTCGTATCATAGGTATAGCGGATTAGAGATTGACGAACTAGAGTATCATCCATAGGATAAGAGATAGTATCCAAAGCTACGATAGAGTTAAAAGCTGAATTTGTTTGACCAAATCCAAAACCTCCTACCTCTATAAAAGCATGTCTTAGGCGGGGATAGTAATCATTTTTGCTTGTGCTGCCTCCTTTGGTGCCTAAAAAATCTATCTCCACAAGAGTGCGCAACATGCCATATTCTGTAGGTGTTTTTGTCTTTAGCCAAAGTCTGCTTTCACGCGCATTAAGAGAAAAATCATCACTCTTTTTATCTCTATCAAGAGCAATTTTTCCGGCAAAAAAAGAGGATTGATCAGAAGTGTGCAGCATACTAAGATGGGCTCTTCCTCCAATTTCTACAACCATGTCTAATGATTTAAGCTCTATCTCATTGCCGCTTGCAAAAAGTGATTTTACAAAAAAAAGAAAGACTAAAAAACGCAAAATTTTCATACGTACTAAAGCTCTTTACGAAACTGTTTATGGCAAGCATTGCATGACACTTTTACATCTTCTAACTTTTTATTTAATAGTTCAAACTCATATTTATGAGCCAAATCATATATCTCATCTGCATCTAGACTAAGGTTTTTTGCATACCTTTTATACTCTTGTATATCCTCTTGTGTCAGCTTGAGTCCTAAATCACTCTCAGACATATTCTCTATTTCTGCCGAGAGATGTTTTAAAGTATCCCCAAGACTCAGCATATATCTTTTGCGCATTTTATCTCTGTCTAATTCACTTTTTTGACGCTCATAAACCACCATGTCAAGCTCACGCATCAGCAAACGGAGTTTTTCACTTTGTATCATATGTTTTAGAGCTTTTTTATTGTCATGCTCTTTACTAACACACCCGCTTGATACAAAAATCAAAATAATTAACATTAGATGTCTAAAACGCTTATTTTGCAAACTCTACTGCCCTACTCTCTCGAATGACATTTACTTTTATCTCACCGGGGTACTGAACCTTCTCTTCTATCTCCTTAGCTATCTCTTTTGCCATCAAAATAGATTCATCGTCATTGACTAAAGAAGCATTTACTATTACCCTGACTTCCCGCCCTGCGTTGATTGCATAAGCTTGTCTGACTCCTGTATGCTCTGATGCTATCTCCTCTATCTGCGTAACCCTTTTTAAGAAACTCTCAAGCACTTCTCGTCTAGCACCCGGTCTTGCGGCAGAGAGTGCATCAGCAGCACAAACCGCACCGCACTCAATAGAGCTAATCTCTTCTTGTCCATGATGTGCATAGATTGCATTTATCACTACACTATCTTCATTGTAACGATTACAAATATCAGCGCCCAAATCGACATGGCTACCTTCATGCTCATGGGTTAAAGCTTTACCTATATCATGTAAAAGTCCTGCTCTTTTTGCAAGCCTTACATTTCCGCCCATCTCAGCCGTCATAATTCCCGCCAAATGAGCAACTTCAAGGGTATGAGCAAGTGCATTTTGTCCATAACTAGCACGATAACGAAGTTTTCCAATAAGCTTAACTAACTCCGGATGCATGATTCCAATATCCAAATCAGTTAATATCTCTTCCCCTTCGCTCAACATTTCAGACTCAAACTCATCACATACTTTAGTATAAATCTCTTCAATACGAGCCGGTTGAATACGCCCATCTTCTATGAGTAGCTCTATTGTTTTTTTTGCAATTGCTCGTCTGTAAAGATTAAAACTGCTGATGAGAATCGCATTTGGCGTGTCATCAATAATAATATCAACACCCAAAAGAGTCTCAAGGGTTTTAATATTTCTCCCTTCTTTTCCTATTATCCGCCCTTTGAGTTCATCATCATGGAGGTAAATAAGGTTGGTTAATTTCTCTGCAGCAAATTCGCCTGCATACCTACTTGTTGCCTGAGCCAAAATATAATTTGCTCTTTTTTTAGCCTCGGTTTTTGCTTCATTTTCATAACGCCTGACTACATGAGCTATCTCAGCGCGAGACTTCTCCTCAACTTTTTCAAGCAAAACAGCCCTAGCTTCATCTTTTGTCATACCCGCACAATGTTCTATTGCATTGAGCGCCTCGTCAATTTTCTCTTCATATCTTTTTTTTAGTGAGTTTAGAGATTTTTCATTTCTTTTTAAATCAATTTGCCTAGATTTTAAAACAGCCACTTCATCCTGAAATCTTCTCTCTTCATTTTGCTTGTAACGTTTAAAATTTTGCTCTTTTTTTGCGATATCGTCTTCTCGTTGAGAGAGATCTGCTTTGGCTTTATCTTTAGCACCCTCATAAAGCTTAGTAGCTTCAAGCTCAATCTCTTGAGATTTTATATTGGCTTTATACAAAAGCAGTTGCGCCTCATTTTCGATTGCACTTGCTTGAGCTTTAGCTTTTTCGACATATATATCAAAATTAGCATTCGTAATTTTTTTAGAGATGAAAAATCCAACAAGCCCACTAATGGTGGCCATAGAGCCTCCAATTAGTATCTCATTTAGCATTTTACTTCCTCTTTATAGCCATATTTTTATTTTGCACATTAATATTTGGTGTAATGACTAAATCGCACGTGATGTCATACTCATCACAAAGTAACTCTTTTGTGTAACAAAATTCTGATTGTATAAAAATTGTGTACGGTCGTTTTTTTAACTTTGCAAAGAAACGATCATACATCCCTTTTCCAAAACCAATTCTCTGTAAATTTCCATCAACACCAACTATCGGTACTATGGCTATATCTATTCTCTTTATATCTCTTAAACTTTTTCCCGCTTCATAAATACCAAACTTTTTCTTCTTCAGCGGTAATCTAAATGGTACCATCTTAAAACTTTCGCTTTGCATAAATGGAACAAAAACATCACATTTTTTTCTTAGTTTTTGAATCAATTTTGCACTGTTTGGCTCAAAGGGAAGAGAGATATAAAAAAGTATTTTTAATTTTTTTAATTTTTTAATTTTTTTAAGCTCTTTAAACAGTTTCACTTCTATCTTTGCGTTTTTATAAAGCTGATTATGCTTAGGGGCATTTTTGATTTTTTCTAGACAATTTCGTCTAAAAATTGCTTTTGTAAGAGACATATAAAATCTTTATGGCTATAATTTCGCTAATTTTACTCAAAAAAAAGAAAATAAGGTAGGCAAATGTTTAAAAAATATATTTTATCGTTATCAATAGTTTCAGCAGTGCTGTTTCAAGGCTGTTCTAACAACAGTGAAGAGAAGAAAAGTGATGTAAACAACATGGTTTCTGCAAAAGAGTATGTTTTAACAGGGATTGACCAAAAACAGTATGTTGTCAAAAAAGAGGGTAAAGGCTTTGTGCTTGAAGGAGCAAAAGATAAGGTAGTTATTTTTGATATATTTGCCACATGGTGCCCTCCATGCCGTGCAACTGCAACGCATCTTAGTTCACTTCAAGAAAAATACAAAGATGATTTAATCATTATAGGAATTACTATTGAAGATAAGATTCAAAACTCAAAACTTCAAGAGTTTGCTCAAACATATAATGCAACCTATATCTTAGTCAATTCTAATCAAAATCGCCGCCTAAGCGACGAAATTGTAAAAGAGTTAGAACTTGGAGAAAGATATCCTATCCCAACAATGGCCATGTATAAAAATGGAGCTTTAATCAACCATTATGTAGGTGCTACTCAAGAGGAATTTATAGATAGCGACATCAGAAATGCTTTAGGCAACTAAATATGCTTGGATTTATAAAAAAATCTCTATCTAAGACTGCTGAAGCTTTAAAATCAGTAGTTCCAAAGAAGAAAATATCATTTTCAAAAGATGAGATTGAAGATATCTTACTCGAAGCTGATGTCGAATATGAGCTTGTAGAGATAATATTAAATGAGATATACCAAAGCAGCGTTACCCGTGATATTCTGCGATCAAAACTGCTCGCAACTCTTGCCTATACGACATACAAAGAGCCCTCTTTTACTCCCCCTTTTGTTGAGCTTATAGTCGGGGTAAATGGTGCCGGAAAAACAACAACTATCTCGAAACTTGCAGCAAGATATAAAAATGAAGGCAAAAAGGTTATCCTCGGGGCAGCAGATACTTTTAGAGCGGCTGCCATAGAACAACTTACACTTTGGGCAAAAAAACTAGATATTCCCATCATCGCCTCAAAACAAGGACATGACAGCTCTGCAGTTGCTTACGACACCATAGACTCTGCAAAATCAAAAGGATTTGATAATGTCATCATAGACACCGCGGGACGACTTCACACACAAGTGAACCTTTCAAATGAGCTCAAAAAAATAGCAAGAATCTGTGATAAAGCGCATAGCGGCGCGCCTCACAGAACTATTCTTATTATAGACGGCACACAAGGAAACTCTGCAATTGCTCAAGCTAAAGCATTTAACGAGATGATAGGAGTTGATGGAATTATCATAACAAAACTTGATGGAACTGCAAAAGGCGGGAGTATTTTTAGCATCGCTTAT
>NZ_JALNZY010000039.1 GCF_023229105.1 Sulfurimonas sp. | reverse complement strand
TGAAAGGTACCATGCAAATGGTACGCTTAGGGTAAAGAGTATAAGCGTCGTCAAGCCTGCTAGTTTAAAAGAGAGTAAAAAAGGTTCAAACTCTATTTGGCTAAGAAGTTCTAGCATGATATAACTTCTTTTATAGAAACTTCACTTGCTTTTATAAGCGCTACTACGCTGTCGCCTACTTGTAAGTTCATCCTTATTGATGAATTTTTTGTGATAATCGACTCTATGGCACTGCCGCTATGAAGCTTTAAACTTATGCTGCTTAAAAGTTCGCCGTTTAAAACTCCAGTGATGGTAGCTTGAAGTTGATTACTATAGCTAAGTTCCCCTTGCAGATTTTTAGCAATAGCCACATGCGTAGGCTTCATTGAAAGCTTTACCTTGACACCTTTTTGTATCGTTTTGTCAAGTTCCAAGCTCATCATAGTTAAAGCTTGACCCTCACAGTCAAACTTGACTATATGCAAACTATCATGTTTTTGTATGTCATTGACTATTGCTGTTAATTCACTCATGGCATTAAATATCCAAAACCTTTTAAAATCTCTTTTGCTCTGCTGCTTATCATAAAGTCGTAAAAAGCTTTTACCTCTTTATTTTCGCCGCCTTTAAGTATGACTATGCCTTGATTTATAGGAGTATATAGTTTTGAATCTACATCTGCCCAGTTTACATCTTTCTTGAAGTGTAGCATTTTTGGACTAAATAGAGACGACTTTGCGATAAAGCCTATATCGGCTGCTGTTACGGCATACGAAACTGTTTGAGATATTGACTCCGCATAGATTAGTTTTGATTTTATATCTTCGTAAACTCCGCTGTTTTTAATAGCTTCAACCGCTGCTTTTCCATATGGTGCCGTTTTTGGATTGGCAATAGCTATTTTTTCTATTGTTTTATCTTTGAGCAGCTCTATCCCTTTTGAAAAATCTTTTTGAGTATTACTAAGATATGCCAAACTCCCCTGCGCATATATAACTGGTTTTGTTATAGCAATTCCATCATTATAAAGAGCCTCTGGGAACTTCATGTCAGCCGACATAAAAAGTTCATAAGGTGCCCCATGTTTTATCTGCGCTGTTAATTTTCCGCTGCTTCCAAGTGTAACTTTTACATCCGTATCAGGATCTGTTTTATGAAACTCATCTAAAAGAGTCTCCATAGCATAACTTACATTTGCAGCCACGGCTATATTAATCGTCTGCGCAAAAAGGGCAGAACCAAAGAGTATAAATACCAAAAGTAACTTTTTCATTTTTTTCCTTATAGTTTAAAATAGATAGCTTAACTCAAAACGCTCATTAACGGTAGCTTAATGTTATATTTACCATCTTCCTAGAATAATGTTTTTGGGCTCGCAAAAAGCGCTTAAGTGCATTTTATTTTTGAGATTTAATCTCTCAAGCATCTCTATTGGCAAAGTTGAACATACAGTATTGCCTCCTTTTAGCTCAAGGATAATCTCCGCATTTAGTTTACCGCGCTCTATTCGTATAATTTCCCCTGCAAAACGGTTTATATCGCCTTTAGCCGGCGAGGAGTCATCGCTTAGAGTCAAGGCATTGGCTTTAAATAGTGCATATAGCTCTGTGCCTATGGTAATCTCAAGAGTGCTTAGTGAATCATTTGTTATTATGGCAGTTATAGTATCTTTGTTGTTAAGTTCAAGAGAGACTCTGCTCTTAAGCGCTCCTTTTTGAATTTCAACGACTTTTGTCCTTAGCTGATTTCTTGCACTTATACGGATATCCATACTCTTTAAAAGATGAATATGACCATTTTTTTCACTGATGCGTTTTGATAGATTGTTTAAAAATTGTTGATGCTCTTCTTGAAGAATTTTATAGGTATTTATCAGCTCTTTTGCATAATCGCTAAGATGAGTTCCGCCACCGCCTTTGCCGCCTTTAGCACTTGTTACAAGCGGAAACTCAGATAGGTTGTTCATAGCATCTACAGCGTCCCATGCTGCTTTGTAGCTCATCTTCATAGATTTTGCCGCTTTTGTTATGGAACCATCTCTGTCGATGTGCATTAAAAGTTCCATTCGACCCTCTCCTAAAAAGTTATGTTCTGATTTGTTTATCCATAAACGTCCGTTAATACTGCTCGGCATTATAACTCCTTAATAAAGGCTAAAACCGAAGTATAATAAAATATATAACGATTGTCAAATATGAAGAACTTTCTTTAACAATCTTGCTCTTTTTTCAAAGCAAAACAAAAGCCAATTTTAAGTACAATTCGCGCAATTATAGACTAAAGGAAGTGCATGGCTAACAAACGGGTATTGGTTAAGTTTTCAGGTGAAGCTCTTGCAGGAGAGGCGGGTCATGGAATTGACACGAAGATTTTAAACTATATATCACAGGAGATAAAGTCACTTGTGAATGCCGGTATCGAGGTTGGAATCGTAATCGGAGGCGGTAATATTATTCGTGGAGTTACTGCTGCTCAAGACGGAATTATTAAAAGAACTTCCGGCGATTATATGGGAATGCTTGCTACCGTAATAAACGGAATAGCGATGCAAGAAGCTTGCGAACATGCAGGACTAGAAGTTCGCATGCAGACGGCTATTAAGATGGAGCAGATTGCAGAGGCATATATAAATCGCCGTGCTGTTCGCCACTTAGAAAAGGGGCGTGTTGTTATTTTTGCAGCAGGAACAGGAAACCCATTTTTTACAACAGATACGGCAGCAACTCTAAGAGCCGTTGAAATAGGCGCAGAAGTTATCATAAAAGCTACAAAAGTTGACGGGGTTTATGATAAAGACCCAAAGAAGTTTAGTGATGCAGTAAAATTGCCTGAGCTTACTTATGAGCAAGCACTTATGGATAATATCAAAGTAATGGACGATACCTCCATTGCATTGGCAAAGGATAATTCACTCCCTATTTTGGTATGTGATATGTTTAAAAAAGGAAATCTTTTGGATATTTTGCAAAACGGAAATATGCAAAACTGCTCAATTGTAAGATAGATTTTTAAAGAAACTAAGGTTTTCTAAAGAAACTAAAGTTTTCTAGCCATAGCGGCTAGCGAAGCCAACAGAATTACTTCCGGTGGCGTTTTAAATTAAAATAAAAAGGGTATAAAATGAGAATAGAAGAAGTAACAGCAAAGATTTTAGACAATAATCCAAGTATGGATCGTTACCAGTTGGCAATAGCTGTTTCAAAAAGAACAGATGAGCTTTTAAATGGCGCAACAAGTAAGTTGAGTGTTGCAAAAAATGTAAAAGTTGCAGATTTAGCTTTGATGGAGATAGCTGAGGGTCTTATAATAATCAAAGGCTTTACGGACAATAAAAAATAACAAATTAGGTCTGAGTCAAATGGATATCGAAAAAATAAAACAGATAGATAGTGTTGACTCGGCTACAGAGTATCTCTTTGAGCAGATGCCCAAGAGTGATGCTCTAAATAAAGCTTTAGAATACTCCAAAACCGCACATGAAAAACAGTTTAGAAAAAGCGGTCAACCTTATGTAATTCATCCTATTTTAGTAGCAGCGATAGTCTCCTCTATAACAAATGATGAAGCAATGGCGATAGCCGCACTTTTGCATGACATTGTAGAAGATACGCATGTGGATATTGATGAGATTAAAAATCTTTTCGGTCAAGATGTTGCTCATCTTGTTGAGGGACTTACAAAAATAGACAGCATCAGAGATACAGAACTTATCTCCTCTAACTCCAACGAACGTCTTGTCGTATCCGCGCTCTCCTTTAGAAAAATGCTCTTAGCTAGTATAAAAGATGTGAGAGTGTTAGTTGTAAAGCTTTGTGATAGATTTCACAACATGTTGACGCTAGATGCGCTTTCTCCTCAAAAGCAGGATAGAATAGCAGAAGAGACTTTGGTTGTTTACTCTCCTATTGCTCATCGTCTGGGCATCTCTTTTTTAAAGAATTTATTGGAAGATTTAAGCTTCTCATACCTTTTTAAAGAAGAGAAACTCCAAATAGACAGCTATCTTGAGGCAAACTACCATGCAATTGAGATGAAGCTTGATGAGTTTAAGCAGTCGATAAATAAGGTTTTGGTTCAAAACGGTTTTTGCGAAGATGAGTTTGAGATACTCTCTCGTGTAAAGCACAAATACTCTATTTATCTTAAAATGCAGAGAAAAGGGGTTGGAATAGAAGAGGTTTTAGATCTCTTAGCTGTAAGAATATTGACAGATGATGCTGTCAAGTGCTACAAGATTTTGGGACTTATTCATCTTAACTTTCAGCCTCTCTCTTCAAGATTTAAGGACTATATAGCCGTACCAAAAGATAACGGATACAGAACTATACATACGACTGTATTTTACAATACCGCTATTTTTGAGGTGCAGATTAGAACCTATGATATGCACAAGACTGCAGAACTCGGCGTTGCTGCACACTGGAAGTATAAAAGCGGCGGAAACAATAGTATAAAACTTGACTGGCTGCACAATTTGGGATTTCAAAATGAGTCTGTAGAGGATTTTTATGATTTGATAAAAAATGATCTCTACAGTGAAGACATATCTGTGTTTTCTCCAGTAGGTGAGGCTTTTACCTTGCCTAGAGGGGCAGTCGCTCTTGATTTTGCCTATGCTGTTCATACGCATGTAGGCAATCATGCCAAATCTGTTCTTATCAACAAAATAAAAACTTCGCTCATAAGCGAACTTCACAACGGAGATATCGTAAAGATAGAGGTGGGTGAGAGCAGTATTACTAGATGCAGCTGGATAGATGCGGTTAAGACCTCAAAAGCAAAAACAAATATGAAGTATAAGTGTAATGCGAGGATTAGAGATATAAATTCTAAATTAAGCATTAGTATTATTGCAACCGCCATGAATTTAAACGCCTCAAGAGTAGAGGAGTGGCTAGAAAAAAACAGTTGTGAAAAAGTCTCTAGTATTGCTACGGATTTAGAGCACTTTCGTGAAGTAATTTATAAATATATCACAGATATAAATCAAAATAGCCGCTTTAAACGATTTCTCTCAAAGCACAGATTTAAGATAAAACGCTACTCCTTTGCTGACTTGGAGATATACAGCACCTTGCATGTAAACGATGTTGTATTCGATTACTGCTGTCACCCAAAAAACGGCGATGAAATAATGGCATTCTTAGAAAAAGGCAAAGCTCATGTGCATCATAAAATGTGCTCAAGCGCTTCAAAAAAACTTGAAAACCATGAACCTATGGTTTTTATAAGATGGCAGCAACTAAACACTTACAACTACAACATGATAATCTCTCTTCACAGCGGTGTAGGAACTTTAGCGGAGTTTTTAAATTATTTAGCAAAATTAAAGATTGATATAAATCAAATTGAGTTGGGCAAAAACAAGAGTGAAACTACTAAGTATTGCGAGATAGGTTTTGAGTCAAAAGAAGCAGATGTTAACTTGCTTCGTGGTAAAATCGAGCAAAAAATAAAAGTGATACATTTAATTCGCACTGATGATGCATATAAATAAAATAAATAGGAAAATAAAAAATTATGTTACAAGAAGCGTTAAGAGAGATACATAGAGGCACTGCAGAAGTTATAGATAGCCAAGGGATACAAGAGCTGTTAAAAGCATATTTTGATGAGGGCAAAACATATACGGTAAAAGCAGGTTTTGATCCGACTGCACCGGATTTGCATCTTGGACATACGGTACTTTTGCAAAAACTTGCAATATTTCAAAAATATGGTGCGAAAGTTCAGTTTCTTATCGGTGATTTTACTGCACAAATCGGTGATCCTAGTGGAAAAAGCGCTACAAGAAAAACATTGAGCGCATTTGAGGTTCAAGAGAATGCTAAAAGCTATGAGGAGCAGATTTTTAAGATTTTAGACCCTTTAAAAACCGAAGTTGTTTTTAACTCTCAGTGGATAAATCAGCTTGGAGCATCAGGCATGTTGACGCTTACAACAACATTTAATGTTGCAAGAATGCTTGAGCGCGATGATTTTGACAAAAGACACAAAAGCGGAATCTCTATCTCTATAAGTGAATTTATCTATCCTTTGCTTCAGGGATATGACAGCGTTCATCTCAAAAGTGACATAGAAATAGGCGGAACGGATCAGAAGTTTAACCTTTTGATGGGAAGACATCTTCAACGAGCTTATGAGATAGGCAAGGAGCAGTCGGTTCTAATGATGCCTATTTTAGAGGGACTCGATGGCGTACAGAAGATGAGTAAATCTTTAAATAACTACATCGGTGTAGCAGACGAGCCAAATGATATGTTTGGGAAAATCCTTAGCGTTTCTGATGAGTTGATGTGGAGATATTATGAGCTCTTAAGTGCAAAAACATTAGATGAGATTGCAGTTTTAAAAAATGGTGTATCAGAAGGCTCTTTGCATCCAAAAAGTGTTAAAGAGGAATTGGCACTAGAGATAACTGCTAGGTTTCATTCTAGAGAGTTGGCTAGGGCTGCAAAAGATGAATTTGATAAAGTACACTCAAATAATCAAATTCCCTCTGAAATTGATGAATACAGTTTTGATGAAAAGATATGGATAGCAAAAGCACTTGTTGATTGCAATTTAACACCTTCAACTTCTCAAGCAAGAAGAGATATTAAGCAAGGTGCTGTTAAAATAAACCAAAAAAAAGTTGATGATGAGCAGCTGCAATTGGAAAGTGGGGAGTATATCCTCCAAGTTGGAAAAAGAAAATTTGCAAAGTTAAAGGTAAATTAATGAGCTATAAATCATTAAGAATCGGTAAGTATATTATAGACAAACCTATAGTTCAAGGCGGAATGGGCGTCGGCATAAGTTGGGATCAGCTCGCTGGAAATGTTTCAAAAGAGGGTGGTTTGGGTGTTATAAGTTCTGTTGGAACAGGCTACTATGAAGATAAAAGATATGCTTCTAAACTGATTGCGGGCAGACCGCTAGATGTACAAGGTTTTTACTCAAAAGAGGGTTTTGACGCGATTATAAAAAATGCCAGAAAGATATGCAAAGATAAACCCTTAGCCGCAAATATTTTATATGCTATAAACGACTATGGACGAGTGGTGCGAGATGCATGTGAGAGCGGTATAGATATTATTATTACCGGAGCGGGTTTGCCTACAAATATGCCCGAGTTTACGGAAGGCTACCCTGATGTTGCCCTTGTTCCAATCGTTTCATCTGCAAAAGCTCTGAAGATTATCTGTAAAAGATGGCAAAAAAGATATAACAGACTTCCTGATGCCGTTGTGCTTGAGGGTCCAAAGAGCGGCGGACATCAAGGTTTTACGTATGAGCAGTGCTCAATGGAAGAAAACCAGCTTGAAAATTTGGTTAAACCCGTTGTTGAAGAAGCCGCTCTTTGGGGCGATATTCCTGTAATTGCAGCAGGCGGCATCTGGGATAAAAACGATATACTTGAGATGCTCTCCTTGGGTGCACGTGGTGTTCAGATGGGAACACGCTTTATCGGAACACATGAGTGTGATGCGCATGAAAACTTTAAAAAAGTTATACTAAATGCGAAAAAAGAGGATATTCAACTATTCTCTTCGCCTGTAGGCTATCCTGCGCAGGGTATTAGAACAAACTTGACTGCTCTTGTAGAGAGGAGAGAAGGTCCGACTATTAAGTGTATTTCAAACTGTGTTGCACCATGTAATCGCGGGGAGGAGGCTAAAGCAGTCGGTTACTGCATCGCTGATAGACTAAGCGATGCTTATCTGGGAAATCTTGAAACAGGACTTTTCTTCTCGGGCACAAATGGATATAGACTAGATAAAATAATTTCCGTAAAAGAGTTAATGGACAAATTAGTTAACGGTGAATAAGAGGGCTATGCTTAAACTTTTTTTACTATCCCTTCTTTTACCACTCTTATTATTTGCTTCAAACAGCAGTGAACTTTTAATAAGAGCAGATAAATATATGCAGAGTAACACTCAGAGTGATACTTTTCGTGCATATGACGACTATAAAAGCTTATATCTTATCTCGATTGTGCAAAACGACAGCTTTCTTAAACTTAAGTCACTAAAGGGTATAGTCAAAAGCGGAGGTAGGCTCAAGATAGACGTATCTAAATATACAAACGAACTCCATGCACTCTCCTCTAAAAGCAACTACCACAAACCTGAGCCAAAACAGATGAAAAAGAGTAATCATATAGAAGATGTTCATGTCGATCCGCTGCATAAACTAATATCAGCAAGCTGGCGGGAAGATGTGCTTCTCTTGGAGTTTAGCAAGCAGCTTAGCGAAGCTCAGATTACACACTTCACACTGCATGACACAACAAAGAGCAGATATCGATATGTTTATGATATCAAGACATCCATGCTTACTAGCTCACAAAATATTAAAAATAACGATATAGATACAATTAAAATAGCTCAGTTTGATCCTCAAACTCTGAGGCTGGTTATAACTCACAGCTCAGAAATAGAGGTTGATTATAAAATTGACGCTAAAACATTGGAGGTAAAACTCAAAACTGCCTCTAGTAAAGTTGTGCCGAGTATTGAAAAGGCAGTATCTATAAAAAGAGACAGAGATAAGGTTGTAGTTATAGATCCGGGGCACGGAGGCAAAGATCCGGGCGCTGTAGGGCACAGAAAATATAGAGAAAAGATAGTTGTTTTAGACGTTGCTAAGGAGCTTCATAAGATTTTAAAATCTCGTGGGTATAAGGTGTATATGACAAGAGACAGAGATAACTTTGTCAAATTAAGTGATAGAACTAAGTACGCCAATGCAAAAGGGGCAAATATTTTTATAAGCATACATGCTAATGCTATTGACGGAAAGAGTGCAAAAGAGGTTCATGGAATAGAGTGCTATTTTCTCTCCCCGTCGCGTTCAAATAGAGCTAAAAGGGTTGCTGCAAAAGAGAACTCGGCAGACATGAGCGACATGAATATATATGGAAAAGACAGCTACTTAAACTTTTTAAATCATCATAATACCGTAGCATCAAATAAGCTAGCAATTGATTTGCAAAGAGGAATGCTCAGCGAACTCAATAAAAAATACAGCGGCGTAAAAGACGGTGGAGTAAGAGAGGGGCCTTTTTGGGTTTTGGTAGGTGCCCAAATGCCGTCCGTGTTGGTGGAGATAGGATTTATTTCTCACCCTATGGAGGCTATGCGACTTGTTCAGAGGAACTATGTAAAAACAATGGCTGTAGGCTTAGCCGATGGAGTAGAAAGATACTTTGCAAACAATTAGTTTTAAACGCCATCGGAGTAAAACCCCGATTGGCTACGCTTACGCCGCTGTGGCGACTAAAGTTTGCCTCTGGCGAGGCAGATATGCGTAAGTTTAAGACTCTTTTTTATACTCAAGTTCTCCGGCTATTGCCTCTTTTTCATTGATGATTTTTTCAATCTGAGTCTTTACTTTGTCATATCTATACTGCTCTTTAAAGCCAATAATGCGCCCACCTGCAGCATTAGGATGTCCGCCGCCGCCCGTCCACTCTTTTGAGATAAGCGCTACATTTACGCCATTGTTAGCTCTTATGCTAAGAGTGCCTCTATAACTTATGTCAACTATAAAATCGTACTCCGGATAAGCAAGCAAAAAGCCGTTTCCTATTATAGAAGTGTTTCCTACTCCATAGCTTAGAAATCCTCTGTAGCCCTTGTAGTAAATTGTTTTCTCACCTTTGGCTTCGCCTAAGAGTTTGACCACATACTCTGTTACTAGATTATCTAGTGTATTGTCGTGATCTTTTTTAAAAAAATTCTTTTTTATCATATGGAGGCTTTCATCTAAAACAATCGGAGCATTCTCTTTGCCTATATATTTTACCGCTTCAAGCAAAAGATCTAGTTTGTATTCATTGTCTTGTTTGGCAAACATAATTTTATTAAGCTCTCTTGTCTCGGAGATAAGGCGCATACAGACTTTACCGTACTCAAAATTTTCTCTCTCATTCATTTTCCATAAATCAACGGCATTGACGATATTTACAAACTGCTCCATCCACTTTGGCTCATCAAATTCAAAATGCTTCTTTACGTAATCGTAAGTAATTTTTGTAGCACATCTGGCGGTGTCTAAAAAGTACCAATCGTACTTATTTGCGCTCTCCTCCCCTGTTGCGTGATGATCAAGAAGAAGAAGCGTTATATCTTTTTTATTTTCATTTAGTTTCGTTACTTCACTGTTTAACCATTTTGCTTCATCTGCATTTAAGTTGAGGTCTGTTATTAAAATAGTGGCACTCTTGTCTTCTGCTTTAATATTTTGCAAAACTAACTCTAGTGTCTGTTTTACCTCCGCTCCATAATTCGCATTATAATTAAAGAGTGTGTAGGGTGTATATTTCATAATAAGCTGGCAGCTATATCCGTCTAGGTCTGTATGCGACATATGATGTATTGTTTTGTTATTCATTTTTCTCTTTCTTATTTGTTTTGTTCTTTTATCGAGATAGAACCCATTACTTCAAAAGTAGCACTTGAGTCAATCTCGGCATGTGAGAGAGTAACCACGTCAAGCGAGAATCTTTCAAATATCTCGGCAATTCCACGGCGTAGTTGAGGATCTACGATGATAACAACAGGAGATATGCCCTTTTGAAGAAGCTCTGCAGCTTTAGCGCTTGTTGCTTGGATAAGAGCATTTATCTCTCCTACATTTAGCATAAGATTTCTTGTGCCATCACGCTCCTGTGATTTTTCTAGCATCAGCTGCTCAGATGCCGTATCAAATGTTAGAAGTCTTACAATCCCATCTTCGCCGGAGTACATTTTTGTAATAATTCGCGAGAGTCTTGCGCGAACCTGCTCGGTTATAATATCTACATTTTTCGTATATTCGGCTACATCTGCAATTGTCTCAAGTATTGTGAGCATATCTTTAAGAGGAATTTTCTCATGTAAAAGAGCTTTGAGAACTCTTTGTATAAGTCCAATAGAAGCAACTTTTGTAACATCATCCACAATGATAGGAAAATCATGTTTGATTTTATTAATAAGAGTTTGAACCTCTTGGCGAGTTAAGAGATCCTCGGCATTTTGTTTTATAAGCTCACTCATGTGAGTAGAGATTACCGTAGCTGGATCTACAACGGTATAGCCGTTGATGATTGCATCTTCTTTTAGTTCGGGTGCAATCCAAAGAGCTTCAAGTCCAAAAGCAGGCTCCTTTGTTGCTTCTCCTTTAATTTCGCCTGTTGCCATGCCGCTGTCCATAGCCAAAAATTTATCGGGCATAATTTTGCCCTCGCCAATAGGTATCCCTTTTAGCAGTATTTGGTACTGTTGCGGCTGGAGGTGAAGATTGTCCCTTATGCGCACTTGAGGCATCAAGAAGCCGAAGTCTGATGCTATCTTTCTTCTCATGGAGCGGATTCTCTCCAATAGGTCTCCGCCTTGTGCGCTGTCAGCTAGACGAATCAGCTGATATCCGAGGGTAAGTTCGAGCATCTCAACTTTTAGTATATCATCAAGTGCACTCTCCTCCTCTTTTGCTATCTCCTCCTGAGATTTTGCAGGGCGCTGAGCCTTCTCTTTGGCTTCTTGCTCCTTAGTTTTTGATAAAATATGGTTTACATCAAGTATGCTTAATTCGCCTCTTTCGTATTTGTAAATAGACCAGCCAAGAAGTGCGAACATAATTCCCACAAATCCCATAGATGCCGTTGGAAGACCCGGAACAAGAGCAAATAAAATCATAATAAAACCCACAATCATCATGATTTTAGCATTGCCCATTATCTGATTGATTGCTCCATCTGCAAAGTTATCTCCCTCTCCCGAGGAGCGAGTTATCATAATACCTGTCGCAGTTGAGATAATAAGTGCCGGAATTTGACCGACAAGACCATCCCCGATAGTAAGAAGCGTAAATGTCGTAGCACTATCGCCAACACTCATTCCATGTTGAAATACACCTATTAAAAACCCGCCGATAATGTTTATAAGAGTGATGATGATACCGGCAACTGCATCACCTTTTACAAATTTACTAGAACCGTCCATAGCTCCGTAAAAGTTTGCATCTTGAAGAATGTCCGCTCTTCTTTTTTTTGCCTGGGCATCATCAATAAGACCTGCATTAAGGTCAGCATCAACTGCCATCTGTTTTCCGGGCATAGAGTCAAGCGTAAAACGAGCAGCAACTTCTGCAACCCTTGTTGAACCTTTTGTGATAACCATAAAGTTTATAAGAACCAGTATTGAAAAGACAACTATACCGATGACATAGTTTCCCCCTACAACAAAGTTTCCAAAGCTTGTTATGATGCTGCTTACCTCTTCTGGGCCCTCGTGTCCATGGCTTAAAATCATTCTAGTCGTTGCTATATTTAGAGCTAATCTAAAAAGAGTCAAAATAAGAATAAGCGTAGGAAAAGTGGTTAAGTCCGTAGGTTTTGGAACATATAAGGATATTAACAATATCAATACCGCAAGCGCCATTGAGACCGTAAGGAAAACATCAAGAAGTCCTGAAGGCAGAGGAACGATAATAATGGCTAGTATTGCCATTACAAAAATGACTACACTTAAATCTTTTTGACCAAGTAAAAAGTTTAAAGCAGTACCGATTTGCTCTCTTGTGGTTAGTTTTTTTGCCAAGCTTTTACTCTAAAACGTCTGCTAAAGTTAAATCTGCTAAAAAAGAGTCAATCTTCCCTTGTAGTTTATTTAAAAATGGCCATATTGAACATAAAGAGCCTTTGTCTAGGGGGCAGCTCTCAAGTGAGGGGGCACAATCAAAAACCGTCGGGGCTTTGCCTTCAACAGAAGACATTATCTGCAGCATGCTGATATCTTTTGGTTCTAAAAGAAGTGAAAAACCGCCGTGTACGCCCTTGTATGAGTTTAAAATTCCCTGTTTTGCCATTGATTGCAAAATTTTTGCTAAAAAACTTTTTGGGATTGAGAGTTGTCTTGAAAGAGTATCGCTATCCATCGGAGAAGATGCTTTTGATAAGACAATAAGAGAGAGTATCGCATACTCACTTGCACGAGTTATTAACATATTTTATACTTTAATTTAGATTTTTTTAAATTATATCAAAAGAAGTTGAAATAAAAGAGTAAATTAGCTATTATTTCATTTCAACTTTATACACTGATATGTATAACTGTTAGATAAATATACCTTTTGGAGGCTATTATGGCTTTAAATTCGGCTAAAAAACAAGAAATTGTTGCAAAATACGGTCGCAAAGAGAATGACACTGGTTCAAGTGAAGTTCAAATTGCACTATTAACAAATAGAATCAGTGAACTAACTGAGCACTTAAAAGTGTTCAAAAAAGATCACGCATCAAGACTTGGTCTTTTAAAATTAGTAGGACAACGTCGTCGTCTTATGAAATACTTTAAAAGAAAAGATAAAGATGCTTATCTTAAACTTGTAGCAGATTTAGGTATTAGAGATAATATCTAACAACACCATTTTCTCGAAAAACTTGTTTTTTTCGTAGCTTTAGGGGGTTGTAGGGACTTTAGTCCCTGCCACTAAAGAGGACAAGTTCTCTTTAGTGCGTCTTATTATAGAAATATCTCTACCGCTCTTTTTAAATCTTCCTCTGTATCGATTCCAAATCCTGTACTTGAAACTTTTACCATACTTATCTTTTTTTGATGATAAATTGCGCGTAACTGCTCTAATTTCTCAATATCTTCTATTGGTGCATCATTTAAGTTACAAAAATCGTGCAGACTCTTCTTGCTAAAGCCGTAAATTCCTATATGACCAAAATATTGCGCATCTCCGCTTCTGTTAAAAGGTATAGGCGAGCGGGAAAAATAGATAGCGTTCTCCTTATCATCAAGCACAACTTTTACTAAGTTGGCATCTTGGGCTGATTCACTGTTTATGGAGTTGTAGCAACTTGCCATGACAAACTCTTTACCGTTTTCTTTTAACAACTGCAATCTTCTAAGGAGCTTTTCTACGACTTCTGCTTCTATAAAAGGCTCGTCCGCCTGCACATTTATAATCAACTCATTATCATCTACATTTAATATATTTGCGCACTCATTGATGCGGTCTGTTCCGCTTTTGTGCGTTGTAGAGGTTAGCATCGCTTCAATGCCGTACTTTTTACATGTAGAGATTATCAGCTCATCATCAGCCGCAACGACGACTCTGTCTAAGTGTGCAACTCTTTGTGCAGTCCTAACTACCATCGGGACTCCGCCAATCTCTGCTAAAACTTTTTGTGGAAATCTGCTCGAAGCAAGTCTAGCTGGAATAATTATCATTTAATGCCTTTGAGATATAATTACGAAATTATACTCTAAAAGGCTCTTGATGCTTCTTTATCAGCCACTTAGCGGCTACTGTTACAATAGTGACTCTATTTTTTTATATGATTTTATAAGCTCTTTTAAGCCAAGCGGAAGAGTTTTGGATGTCGGGGCAGGATGCGGTATTGTCGGACTTTTAGTGGCGCGTGATAACAAAAAAGTTACGCTTGAGGCAGTTGAGAAACAGGATATTTTTGTAGAGTATGCTTCAATAAATGCAAGAGTAAACAAGTTAGAGTACAAAATCCATAAGAGCGACTTTTTAGAACTTGAAGATGATTTGAAGTATGACTACATTATCTCAAATCCTCCTTTTTATCATGAGGGTGTGAGTAAGAGTGAAAATGAGATATTATTTAATGCACGCTATAATGTCAACTTACCATTGAATAAGTTTTTTAAAAAGGTCTCAAGGCTCTTAAAGCCGAGGTCGCATTTTATCTTTTGTTATGATGCATCTCAGTTTGGACTTATCTGCTGTGAACTAGAGCGTGTAAACATGAGAGCGGTAGATGTGCGCTTTATTCATCCAAAAATTGACAGAGTTGCCTCTTTGGTAATGATACACGCAAGAAATGGCTCAAAATCGTTAATGAAAATCTGGCCACCGTTTATCAGTTTTGATGGAGACGAGTTTTCAAAAGAGGCTCAAAATATATATAAAAAAGCACGGACACAAAGTATAAAATGTCAAATATAATTAAAAAAGATGGATACGATTACACTTTTGATGCTTCTGCCTGCAGCACATGTAAAGCTAGATGCTGCACTGGGGAGAGCGGATATATTCACGTAAGTGCATCGGAGATAGAAGATATTGCAGGGTTTTTGGGTTTAGAGAGTGCAGAGTTTATGAAAAATTATCTTTTTAAACATGAGTACAGATATTCTATAAAAGAGAGAAAGTTTGCAGATAGCTATGAGTGTGCCTTTTACGAGAGAGAATCAAACGGATGCACAATTTACGAAGTACGGCCGCAGCAGTGCAGAACCTTCCCTTTTTGGGACTATTTTAAAACTAGAGTCGATGAGTTGAAGTTGGAGTGTCCCGGAGTTGTTGATGTATAATTTTTTAAAATCCTCCTTTTTTGTTGCTGCTATAATGCTTTTGGGTGGTTGCTCCTTTGTTAAGTCTCCCGAGGTTAAGGGGAGTCAGAAAGTTTTTGAAGAGGAGGATCTCTATATATTGAGCGCTCTTGCGCTAGAAGATAGCGGGGATCACAACAACTCCTCAAATATATTTAACACTCTTTATCTAAAAACAGGTAAAAATGAGTATCTATATCGCTCTTTAAGAAATGATTTGGCTGCAAATCAAAATGAACGTGTTATTAGTAGAGCAGATGAAATCTCTGGCGATAAGATAGAGGATTTTGAGCTAATAAGAATTAAAATAATAGCACTTATAAGAGCAGAGAAATTAGTGGAGGCAAAGGAGCTTGCAATTAGATTAGTTGCATCTTCAAACAGTGAAAATGACTATCTTTTACTTAGTGATATATATGTAAAACTCAAACAGTACGATACAGCTTTAAAGTATCTTGAGGGTGCGTATATCAAAGATTATAATGAAAAGATATTGGAGAAAATAGCTGTTGTTTTATATGTCAATTTAGAGAGAAAAAAAGATGCCATTGCACAACTTGAAACGCACTCAAGAATACATGGTTGCTCTAAATTTATCTGCACTAAACTTATCGGATTTTACAGTAATGACAACAATGTAGATGGTCTTTTGTCAACATATTTAAGGCTCTATAAGATAGACCCTCACAATGATATAGGCGAAAAGATAGTGCAGATATATGGCTATAAAAAAGAGTATTTAAAGATGATTGAGTTCTTAGAGGAGAACAAAATCAACAATGAGATACTTTTTCAACTCTATATCCAGACAAAAAAATATAAAAAAGCGGTATCTATCGCAAAAGAGCTTTATGAAGACAGCGGTGATATTACTTACTTGGCACAAAGCGCAATTTTTGAGTATGAAAGCTCTGAAAATAAGAGCGACAAAGCCATGCATAAAAGTGTTGTTGCAAAACTTCAAGAGGTAATAAAAACAAATAGAGACGGCATGTATCTAAACTATCTCGGTTATCTTCTTATTGACCATGACATAGATGTGAAAAAAGGTATTGCATATATAAAAGAGGCACTCAAAGGCGAACCAAACTCTATCTACTATCTTGATTCTCTTGCATGGGGATATTATAAACTTGGGGATTGTCAAAGAGCCGCAAAAATTATGAAAAAAGTGCAAAACTCAGACGGTAGTAGTAATGAAGATGTTCTCAAACATATTGAAGCAATAAAAGAGTGTGTGAAAAACAAAAAAGGTAAAAATTAGAATGATTTTAGACGAAATAATAAAAAAAACAAGAGAAGATGTTATACAAAGAGAGAAAAAGTTTTCGCTAGATTGGCTTGGGCGCTCCCTCGCTTTTAATGCAAGGGCTCCTAGAGATGTATTTACATTTTTAACGGCAACAGAGCAAGACCCATATAGAATAATTGCCGAGGTAAAAAAAGCATCTCCTTCTAGGGGTGTAATTCGTGAGAATTTTGATCCTATTGCAATTGCACAGAGTTATGAAAGAGGAGGGGCTAGCGCTATCTCAGTGCTTACAGAGCCTCACTTTTTTCAAGGCAACTTGGATTATTTGGGTCAAATTAGAAGATATGTGGGTATTCCGCTACTTAGAAAAGATTTTATAGTTACAAAGTATCAGATACTCGAAGCTATGGTTCATGGTGCGGATTTTATTTTGCTTATCGCAGCGGCTCTTAGTAAGGGTGAGTTAAAAGAGCTTTTGGGATATACAAGACACCTTGGCATGGAGGCTTTAGTTGAGGTTCACGACAAGAGTGATTTAGTAAAAGCCATCTATGCCGGAAGTGATATTATCGGGATTAACCATAGAAATCTTCAAACTTTTGAGATGGACATGAATCTCTCTTATGAACTAATTCCCCTGATACCAAACGGCAAGATTATTGTCGCTGAGAGCGGAATCTATGAACATGGGCAACTTGAGGATTTAAGTAAAGCAGGAGTTGATGCGTTTTTAGTCGGGGAATCACTAATGAGAGAAGAAGATGAAGAAGCTGCGCTAAGAAAACTAAAGTTTGGTTGAAAAAGCAGCTCGTCATCCTCTGCAAAAGGTGAGGTAAACTAAGTTTTTAGAGGTTGCTTTTTAATTGAGCAAACTCTTTGCACACTCGTTGATTCTTTTGCCATCAGCTTTACCAGATAGCTCTTTGCTCGCTGCTCCCATTACTCTTCCTATGTCTTTTACGGATGTCGCTTCTATTTTGATTATGATATTTTTTAGTGCCAAAGATAGCTCTTCATCGCTTAGCTGTGCAGGCAGATACTCTTTATAATAGGCAATCTCATCTAACTCTTTTTGCATCAAATCCTCACGACCGGCATCTCTATATTGCGTTGCCGCATCATCTCTTCTTTTTACCTGAGATTGTATGATTTTTATAACATCTTCATCATTTAACTCTTTGCGTTCATCAACTTCTATCTGCTTAAAGGCACTTGCCAAAAGTCTTAGAGCATCTCTTTTTTGATTCTCCTTTGCTTTCATGGCATCTTTTATATCTTGGTTAATTTTATCTCTTAAATTCATTTTTTCCCTTTCATGTGGAACTATTCTTGCTAGAATTATAACTAATAAATAAGAATCAAAAGAGAAGAGTTGAAAAAAAATATTTTAATACTACTTACGTCAATTTATGTTATACTGTTTTTTTTAGGTTGTACGGCTAATTTAACGAATCCAGAGATAGATTTTGAACCGCCTGCTTATGTTGAGCAGATGCCCTCTCGTGAGGATAAAAAAGATTTTGCATCTGTAGGTAGCATCTTTGGGCAGGGTGAAAATCCGCTTTTTACTGACCACAAAGCTATGCATGTAAACGATGTTGTAACGGTTATAATATCCGAAAATACTAAAAGTTCAAACAGCGGATCAAAACAACTTAGTGAAGATGACACAATGGGGTTAGGTGGTGGCGCCTTTGCGTATGGCGGGACAAATTCTGCAATAAGCTCTGCGTCTAAAAAATTAAGTGACATAGCAAATATGGGTTTTGAAGCGAGCTCAAGCAGTGCTTATGCGGGGCAAGGCAGTGCATCTAGAGATGCCTCTTTCAACACGACTATTTCTGCTAGAATCGTTAAAGTTTTAGAAAATGGAAACTATTTTATATCAGGCAAGAGAGAGATTTTAGTTGATGATCAAAAACAGATTATACAGATTGGCGGAGTTATACGTCCATATGATATTGATCAGTACAACAGGATTAACTCTTCACAGATAAGTGAAGCGAAAATTCTTTATAAGACAGAGGGAGATGTTGATCGTGCAACAAAACAGGGTTGGGGTACAAAAATTATTCAGGCTGTTTGGCCATTTTAATTTACTTATTGCGATATGTTTTTCAACCCTTAACGCTGAGCAAAGTTTTAAAGATTTTAAAAAATTTCAAACAGAGTCATTTAAAGCATATAAAGATGAGAGAGATAACGCT
>NZ_JALNZY010000124.1 GCF_023229105.1 Sulfurimonas sp. | reverse complement strand
GGGGATTATGGTCTATATCTCCTTTGATGAACTTCTCCCCGCTGCGAGAGTTTACGGCAACGCACACACAACAATAGCCGGCATTACCATTGGTATGTTTATTATGGCACTAAGTCTTATCGCTTTTAAATTAGTATAAAAGAGGCATCTATACATGTATGTAGATATAAACAAACCAACACTCTTTTTATTTACAGATGCTAGCGTAGATCCAAAAACAAAAATTGGTTACGGTGCTTATCTGCTTTTAGGAGAATATGAACTTGGGGCTCCCTTATCTAAACTAAAAGTCAATGTTAAAAGATTTGAAGGGACAACCTCTTCTAAGCTAGAGCTAGAGACTCTTTTGTGGGCGCTACAAAAACTGCCGACAAAAAACTCTAAGATAGTAGTATATACCGATTGTCAAAATATTATTAGCTTAAAAGAGAGAGAGGATAAACTCAAAAAAAGCAACTTTATGACTAAAAAAGGTACGCTGATTAAAAATCATGAACTTTACAAAAAATTTTATAAACTAACAGATCTTTATGAATGCGATTTCATAAAAGTAAAGGGGCATAAAAAAAGCAAAGACAAAGATGTGATAGACAACTATTTCACTCTCGTGGATAAGGAATCAAGAGAAGCACTAAGAGGGAGAAAAAGCAAGAGTTAAAAGAGTTAAACACTATGTTATGAAGGGAAAAAAGATTTTAAAAAAAATCTCGAAATTGGGTCTTGATGCTATCTTCTGTTTTGTTGACATATATCAACACTCCTTATAAAAAAAGTGTTTATTATTCTCATAATTTTATATGGGGAGCAATAGATGCATTTGAGAAGATATTTTGCAAGGATGAGAACAAAAGAGATACGCCCAGTTAGAAAATCTCTAAGTAAAATCTTATGGTCAGCTCTTGGCGCATTTGCAAGTATCTACTTTATATCACTCTTTGGACACATGTTTTCACCTCAAGACAACTTCCTTTTACTTGGATCTTTTGGCGCTTCTGCCGTGCTTATCTATGGGGCTCCTGAAGTCTCGTTCTCACAACCGAGAAATTTGTTGGGCGGACATATTTTATCTGCTATAGTATCAGTATCTTTGGTTAAAATTTTCGGCGGATTATTAGAATTTGAGCTCTTATGTGCACTTAGCGTCTCCTTGTCTATTTTGGTTATGCATCTTACTCTAACAATGCATCCTCCGGGCGGGGCAACAGCTCTTATCTTTGTTATAGGCAGTGAGCAAATCCAATCATTTGGCTGGATGTACCCACTTACTCCAATAGCCACAGGAGCATTTCTTATGCTCCTAGTAGCACTTATAATTAATAATTTATCGACAAATACTAAAAGGCACTATCCGCTTTATTGGTACTAAATGTCACTTTTTTTCTTTACCCCTATAAGCCAGTAAGCAACTGCTAGAGCTACTATTACCGCACCGATAATCAAAAGCTCTTTACCGTTTTCAGATGAGAGCGAGTAGATAAGAACTTTTCTAATAAGCGCTGCCATCGCAAGCATTATAAACGCTCCTATGGCAAACCCTTTACCTTGGAGATGATTTATCTCCTCATGTATAAGCTCAATAGCAGCCCATAGCACTAGTAAGCTTCCAAGAACTGTCAATATTCCCTTCTCTATGCCTATGTCCGTAAAAAAAAGCAGATAAATATCATAAACAAATAGTCCTATCGCAAAAAATGCGACTAGAGCCAAGGAGCCGGCGAGAAAAAAATTGATATAAGAGTTAAATCTTTTAAGACCGGATAAAACTGTTTTTTCAAATTTAGACAGAGATAGAAATTTGCTAAGCTCTTCCTCTCTGTATGAGCTTGTGAGAGTATCAAGATTAATATCAATAATCTTCTCCACAGCCTCAATCTCCATCATACTCTGCTTCTCGTTATCACATTTTTCATGAAGATTTTTTATGATAAATGTTCTAACAAAAGTAAAAGCAGAGTTGACATAGTGTGTCGGAAGTCCGATGCGTACATGCACCTCGCCTATTTTATATAGATATGTAAAATAGAGCAAATCATACTTGCCGCAAAAAAGATTGATAAACCACGCCTTTATCTTTAATCGGTGATAGTCAATAATTTTTTGATTTTTCAGAAATTTGGCTGTTGAGCCAAAACCCCAGATATAATCATAAAACTCATCAATAAATCTATCTGCAAGTGCACTCATTTTCGGCTGAAGCCCTAGCAGAAGAAGCTCTTCTTCCTTTGTGAACTTATAGTGCTCTTTTAAACTCTCGTGCTGCTGCATTTTGCTCCCCTAGCTAGTAACTCTGTCTTGATTTTGAATATCATCAAGTATTTGGCAAAAGGAGTCATGAATATCATTACAAGGCTCTATTCCTATAAAAATATGATTATCTGTTTTTTCAAACGCTTTTGTAGCAAAGTCCCAATTGATGTGGTTCCAAAACTCTTCTAAATACTTTAGACGCAAATTTCTATAATCAATATAATAGGCATGTTCCCACACATCGCACACAAACAGAGGGATAAGATGAGAAGCCAGAGGAGTATTTGCATTTTCTGTCTGCTTAAGCATCAACTGCCCTTTAGGCTCTCTAACTAACCATACCCAGCCTGAACCAAAAAGCGTTGTTCCTGCTTTTATAAACTCCTCCCTCAGAGCTTCTAGCGAACCAAAATCATTATTGATTTTGAGTAAAAATTTTCCACTCGGAGCAGATTTTGAACTACTAAGGCACCTCCAATAAAAATCATGATTAAAAGCTTGTGCGGCGTTATTAAAAACGGCTCCCTCAGAATCTCTAATAATTGAAGAGAGAGACATTTTGTCAAACTCTGTTCCTTTGATAAGCTCATTTAACTTATTTACATAAGCTGTATGATGCTTGTGGTAATGGTACTTAATTGTCTCTGCCGAAATAAACGGCTCAAGTGCATCCTCAGCAAAAGGAAGTTTTCGTAACTCTATCATGGCATATCCTTATTCTGTTAAAATTTATTCTAAAGACAAGTGTAAGATTTTATTATTAAAACGAATTTAAAATAAACATCTACATATATTATCATAGTTTTAATCATTTAAATATAAGCAAAAAATGGTATCCTTTCAGCTAGAAAAATACGGAGAAGTCAATGATTAACTCACTAAGAGGAATGAATGATATTTTAAGCGATGATTATGAGAGATTTACATATTTCATAAACACCGCTACAAAAATTGCTCAAAGATACGGCTTTCAT
>NZ_JALNZY010000038.1 GCF_023229105.1 Sulfurimonas sp. | reverse complement strand
CTGGTAACTTATGATGTATATTTCTTTTTTATTTAACTCGTTAATCTCCTCTTTAAAACCTTTTAAAAGTTCAAAAAGCGCAACCTCATAAGAGTTGTCAAGATATGTTCCATCCATTCCACCACCCACTATACGATTGCCGTCTAGTTCTGCACCGGCAGATATAGCCTTTTTAAGATCTGCGATTATCTCATCGGTATTTGTGATTGTTTTGTACTCTACGACTGGATGTGCATATTTTTTATTTTTAGAGGTCTTATTGGTATCTTTTTTGATATTGTCTGCTTTGAAGCTTTTGATATCATCCCTTGTAATCTCGCCAGCTATATATTTTTCATATACCTCTCTTTGAATGGCTTTATCTTTTACCCTGCTCATTTCTTCAAGTACCGACAAAGAAATATCATTTTTATTTTCTTCTATCTCATTCAAGATTGAACTATCAAGCTTCAATGAGCTAAAAACTTTAGAAATATAACTAGCACTTTTTCCGATAGCTGCTGCCAAATCTTGTTTTTGTGCATATTTGCCACTTGCCCATAGTTGTCCTATGAATTTTGCTATTTCAAAATCTGTAAGTTCATCTCTTTGTATGTTCTCTACAAGGGAGAGTTCAAGCACTTTTGTTTCATCTGTTTGCAAAATATGTGCATGTATAGTTTTAAGTCCTGCGTGAATTGTGGCACGGTATCTTCGCTCTCCGCCTATTATCATATAACCGTCTTCTTTTTTAACTACGCTTATGGGATGGATTAGTCCATCTTGTTTAATGGTATTTGCAAGCTCTTCTATATTTTTAAAATGTTTGCGTGGTTGGTTTGGATTTGGATACACCTTGCTTATTTCTAGCTCCAAGAAAGGGCTTACGCCAGTTGTGCGAGTTTTACCTGTTGTTGCTTTATTTATTGCATCTAAGTTCATTGCTTACCCCCAAAATCTCTTCTTTTGCTTGCATATTGTCAGACACTCCAAAAATACTATTTCCTTCTCCCATAGTTGTCCTATAAATTTTGCGCGAGCGTATTACAGTGTTTAAAAGCTTCATATTGCTCTTACTAATTGCTTCTTCAATAATCCCAAAGTTTTTTGTAAGCGGATGAATATTGTTTAAAACAACAAATTTTTCAACATCTACTTTTAGCTCTTTTAAAATGCCTTCAAATGTTCTAAAACCTAATACTTCAGTAACGCTTTCACTTATCGGAATTACAATCTTGTCAGAGTGTTCTATCGCTGCACGATTGATATCGCTATCAAAACCACCGACATCAACAATACAAATATCATCTGTAGCAACAGCCCCTAGTTCGTTTATAAGCTCATCTACACTTAGTGGCTGTAAAACATTCAGCTTGTCTCCGCCTATGATATTGACAAAATAAAGAGTTTGTTGAAAATCCAAGTCTATTATTGTTACTTTCTTGTTCTCAAAACTATGAGCTAAATGCCAAGCTAGAGTGCTTTTGCCGACCCCACCCTTTGTATGTGCTATTGTTATTATCATGATTCAATCCTCTTTAAATATCTCTTTGGAGTACTCATACACTTTATTCATAATTTTGTCTTGTGTACTTAGTCCTATTGCTGCCCTTTTCCATATCTGCCTTCCGTTCGCATCTATCATTAGCCATATATCCGGCAGCCGTTCTTGAGAAATTTTTAAATTTTTGAAGATGTCATTTCCTCTTTCGTTATGAATATCAATTTTGAGCTGTTTGATTTTTGGGTAGTTGTAGCTTATGAAGTTCATAACGCTATCTTGCTTCGTAGATACCTCTTTTTTTTCGCTGTCATAAAACATCACAAGAATCATATATTTTGAGAAGTTTTTAAATAGTTTTTCACGTTCGGCTTTATCCGCTTGTGAAAAAGCATTTTTTGCAAAAGAGGTTTTTGCAATATTGACGCTTATATCGAGTTCGGGATTTTCAAGCATTACCTCACCCCAGACTTTTGTAAGAGCATCGGCTTTTTCTTGAACAAAATTTTGCAGCATGATAAATTTTTTGACATTTGATTTGGTAGGATGCATCGTAGATATCTCTTTTGCTTCGGTTATAAGTGCCTCAAACTCTTTTGCACTTAAATCATTAAGATTTTTAGGAATCTCTACAGCTTTTTTGTTCTTTTTTTCCCGCGGGAAATTTTTTGTTGAGTTATCATCTATTGTGGTTAAATTTACGTCTTTGTAAGCGAACCATCCCTCAAGCTCATTCTTGTAGAAGTTTGCAAAAGCGAGGTTTGTGCATAATATCAATATGCTGAGTAGTTTAAACATAGCAAATCCTTTATCGGTGTTTGCTATTTATTCATAATTTACTCTGTTTTTCTATCCTTTTCTTTATTTACTAAATCTTCAACTCTATAAACAACACTTCTAGCAACATTATATTTCTTGCTTATATGTGTGATTTTTTCACCCTTTTTTAAATCCCAATAAATGTCTTGCTCTAAACCATTTGATATTTTCTGTCCGCAACTAGGGCAACTTTTAGTATTGCCGCTTTTTAGGTTAGAAGCAGAAAAAAAGTGAACTTTGTTGCAAGGCATGCATAGGCATTTCCATTGAGCATGAGTATTTTTTTGTTTATCAAACTCTAATACAAGGATATCTCCAAAAATTTTATTTTGTAAATTTTTTCGTACACTCAAAGCTTAAAAACTCCCTTTCCATCTAGCTAACCAGCCTTTCACACGCAACTTCATAGTCGCTAATATTCTTATTTAAATTCACTATCGGATTATTTTCAAAATAAAAACACCTCTGGTATTTCTGCTCTTTGTTATAGTACATCTTCCAAAAAGCATCAGGAACAGCGATTTGATTATGCCCGATGCGCTTAGGACTATTTGAATAAATTACACCGTTTAAAACATTCACTTTACCAATTTTAGTAGCTAAAAGTCTTCCGAATCGTTCAACACCTGCCCATGCTTTTTTATCTCTATTTACCGTAGAGTGTTGAGGAATTATATTGCTCATGACATAAACTGCGTTTAAACTCCTTTGAGAATAATCGAATGATGCATCTTCCGCCAAATGTCCTCTATCCATTTTGTAGCGATTGTTTGTATAATCAGAGTACTCACTTCTGTATTGCTTTGGTATGTTTTTGTCCGGATAAAAACGAGATCTTTTTTCTATGTTGACATTGTTTATCAGACTTCCATCAAGTGTATATGCAACATACCTTGCACCTTTAGCTTTGTAATCATAGCAAGTCTTAAAATAGCCGTTGTTTTCAAGAACTTGATTGCATACTTTACTATTAAAAAATTGATGCAGAAAGCCATCGTTTGCAAAAGCCAGTGATGTTGAAAATACAAACACAACAATTGCTATCACTTTTTTCATTCTATACCTTTTGATTCATCGGCAAAAGAACCGCTTACATCACTACCGTAACTGTTTCCAAAAGTATCTACACTGTCCGCTCCGTCAATCATTAAAGCACCGCTTGCAGGATTGACGAATCCGATGCTGTTATCGAAATCCTCAGATTTAGACGAGTCTTTTTCATCGTCATTTTCATATCTCTTATTCATCATTTCATTTGCAGATGAACTCTTATCTTTAAAATGAATAATAAACCCTATAGCCAGCACCACAATCAAAAAGAAGCCCATTACTCTGTGTGCGATTTGCTCTCCCAGAAAGCTCAAGCCCAACCCGAAGACCACCATTAACCAAATAGACAAACCCAAAAAAGACTCTTTCAATTTACTCATAACAAACTCCTATTCTTTATACCTTATTCATAATTTACTTGATTTCTATTGCTCTTTTTCTCTTAATTCTGCAAGTGCCTCAGTTATACTTTTGATTTCTTTTCCCCCTTTTTTAACTTGCTCTTGAAGTTCTAATTTTTCTCTATGCTGTATGACTTGTTCTAATTGCTTTTCAGAGGCATTGTCTAAACCGGGTCCAGAATGATTTTTCTCCCATGTCTGTAAATCTTTTAACTCCTGTGTAGAGAGCTTATTAATATTGTCGATAATTAAACTATCTGAAAATACCCCTTTACTGATTGCTCCATTTTCTACTGCTTTGGTATAAGCCTCATCTGCCCGCATTTCATTTTTACTCTTCCCAAAAATACTATCAGTAGTATCTTGAAAAATTTTGGCTGCCGGATTTAGTTCCGCTGCTTTTAAAATCCCTGTTTCATCTTGAGCCGTTTTTCTTTTCTCTTCTAAACCTGCTGTTTTAGTTTTAATCTCATCTTTTACATGTAAAGCTTTTTTATCTTCAAACTCATTCATCTTTTTGTCGGAAGTCTCAAGATGTTCTTTTGATTGTTTATCGTAAGTACTTCTTATGTTCTCTTCTTCTCTCTTTATATCCTCTTTATTATTAGGTACGGAAGATGTATTTTCTTGAGCTGTTTTAATAGCTGGTGCAACACTCTCTTTAAGATTGATACTTTTGTATGTGTGTGCATCTGCATCAAATTTACCTCCTGTTTTATCTATCTCTGCTTGTGCATTATTGGCTTTGTTTGTATCAAGTTCTACTCCCAACACGCTATTTATAGCATTCATTCTTTGATCTTTATATGTCTCATCTCTCATCATTGATGCAGCAAGTTCACTTGCCTTAACAGCACCTTCTTTTTCTCTTATATTTGAGAGTTTCGTACCATCTTCCATAACCGCTTCATCTATAAACTTATTATAAATTTTAGGCAGAAGATCTTCTGAAAAATTCTTGTCATTTTTTTGTGCAACAGAATAAGCATCAGATATAGCTTCTGTGCTCTGATAAGATTTAGCATAATTTTCAGCAGCAGTTTTTGTATCGCTATCTGCAAATCCTTGTGTTTTTTGAGTTTGTTTTGCAAGAGCAAATGCCAGGCCATCCGTTTGGCTAATCTGTTCAGATAGATTTTTTGTATAGGACTCCATAAAACTTTCTGATTCTGCTCCGGATAGTTTTATAGAAACGTCTTCTCCTGTACTTGTTTTTCCGGTTAATGATATAGACGCATCTCCATTAACTCCTGCTCCTAAAAATTTAGGTGTTGCCCAAGAAACACCACCCCCAATTTTTGTTGCATCCTCCGTAGAAAAATTATGAACCCTACCGCTTGCTATCATATCGTTAAGAGTATTTTGCGTACTCTCATTAACTGCAGCATTTAATGTTTCGCCTGCTTGATGTTGCTGTCCTTTACTATCAGTAAAAGTTCCTGTATTTATAAGTTGTCCGCCGCTGCTCAATGTATTGACGATATTTCTTGCGTAGCTATCACTAAATGCATCTCCTGCTTGTTGTGTGTTTTGTTTTGAAGCATTATAGATATCAGAAATACCACTAATAGCGCTAACTCCCATTGTGCTATTAGAGACTTTAACTATCTCTTGCCCGTTGGTTACTATATCCGCAAGTCCACCACTATCAGTACTGGTCGTACCCTCTCCATATTTATTTGAGTATGAGTTTCTCATCGTTCCGTTATTGCTTATTTTTGTGTTTCTCCAAGAATCGTTTCCTAGATAATCATGCGTTCCATACATGTCAGTAGCATTAAAAGAGCCTAATCGACTATTTCCGGCACTTATATTGCCACTTGCCGTTTGACTTGTAGCAGAAGAAGCTGCGCTTGTGCTTGCTGCACCTACTCCGCCAAACAAGCTTACAAAGCCGTGTTCTGATTTTTTAGCTATAGAATAAGCAAAAACAGGAATAGATGCTGCAAGATACCCCAAAAACGAAAGATAATTTTTTAGATTATCACCCACATCATTTATATTTACCATAGTTAAACCGCCGTTTGAAATACTAGGAAGTATCCTCTCTATAGCTATATTAAACATACCGTTTACAAGCAATGCAAGCGGCGTCCATAGAACCATTGCGAACAAGAGGGTAAATCCCATTTTTATATGCCCCAAATCCCCATATATAACCGACAATAAAACCAATAATATAAAGATTCCTAAAATAAGTATGGTCATCGTAGCTTTCATAAGTGGCAAGTTTTGTTGTGCAAGCATTCCCGTGACTGTCCAAGTTTGTTGTTGATTAGTTTCTGATAGTGCTTTTGCATAAGCTAATGCAGAAGCGTCTCCGCCTGTTGCGAGAGCAACGGCTTTAATTCCGTCATTACTCATATTTATCAAAGTCTGCTGCATTAGATAGTCTTTAGAGTTTTGAGAAACACCGAACATTAGCCTTGTCGTCTCACTCATGCCACTTTGAAAAGTTGTTTGATCTAGCATCATTTTATCTGCCGCCACTTGCTCCATGTCATCAAGTTTAGCACCCAAATCAACTGTTAAGTTAGCCCAAACATCTTGACACTGCATATCCACCCCGTCTGGATTTGCAGAGCTATAATACGGAGTCAAATAGCCGGTTACACTCAAATCCGTTTTTAGATTTTTACTCATAGTTAAGATGTCACCGCTCATTTCGTTAGCGATAATTGCGCTAAAGACGCAATTTCCCATGTACTCATTGAATGTTCTTACTACATAAGCATCTACCATGACGGCTTTACCCAAATTTATAGGAGCTGCCATAGTAAAGCCTAATCCGGTATTTCTATAAGAGATTGAGTTCGGTGTTGCAAATGCTATTTCAAAACCTTTTGCTAAATTTCTCTCCAAATCAGTAAACAAAGAGAAGGTCTCTCCTATGCCTATTGGAACATTGTTAACGGGAAAAGTCTGCCCGGTAACTTCATCTTCTACAATGTAAGTTTTTGTTTGAGTTGAAAACATGCCGATTATGATCGTAACAAGAAAGAGATATTTTCCCATAGCAACTGACATGTCAGAACTGCTGCCGCCATTTGCAGTATTTTTTATCATAAGCAAAAAACCGCCTATTGCAACGGCGGAAGTTATAAGATAACTCTCTTTAGAAATAATGGTTACACCCTGTAGCACTTTGTAAAATATTTCACCGTAACCCCAAGTATATATAGACGGATTAGCCCCAAATAAATTTGACGACAACATAATAAATAAAACTATTCCCAACTTTTTCATATCATTGCTCCTTTTGTAGATGCAGCTTCGATTCCGACTAATGTAAGGGCATCGAACTCTTCTTTTGTAACTTCTTTGCCGTTCTTATCTTCGTACTTTATTTTTACTTCACTCGTCGCCTTATCCTTGACTTTAGGGCTTTTGCTTTTCTCTTTTTTCCCGCGGGAAATTTTTTCAACTGTATTTTCAATAGATAAACTGTTAAACATTTGATTAGATTTCGCCTTTTTCAAATTATTTATATGCTCAGGTTGAAAAAACTTAAACATTACTATAGTTACAGGATAACCCGGTATTTTAAGATAAGCAGTTAATGGTTTCAAAAGACCAAGTTCTCCCGTTAATAAGACTTTTTTCGTAGTATTTCTCTCACTTATCTGCTCTATGTCTCTTTGTGCATCTCTGCTGATCATGCGGTTTTTATTTTTTTCTTCAACTTCTTGCTCTCCAAGAAACTCACTTATAAATTTTTGCCCTTTTGGGTCATCATATTGCAGCATTAATTTTGTGCCTAAAAGCTGAAAAATATTTCTCATTAAATGTTCACCGTAAAGCTCTTCTATGCGAGATAGATCTTGTGTTGCAACTACCGTAGAGCTGCCTTTGCTTCTTCCCTCTGCAAGAAGATCATTTACTTCACTAAGTTTCCCAAGTGTTTGAAACTCATCAAGAAACACCCATATCCTTCTTGTCAGGCTATTTTCTAAGTTAAGGGTAGCTCTCGTCATCATGTCAAGCATAACTCTAAAATATCCCTCATAATTGCCCTCTTCTTTTTTAGTCTGTACTAGAAAAAGTCTTTGGTCTATATTTATCTTAGCAGTGGAGTTTATAAATTTTGTTATCGAAAAGCCGCCGTCCTCAAAATAGAATTCCGGTCGCATAATTTTGGTAAAGTACGGCTGCAAATTCATCATAATACTCCCGGATGTAGCATCAGCAGCTTCCGTAAGCAATGCTTTAATACTCAAACCGTATTTATCATTAACATCTTGCAAATTTGCCCATATCTCTTCTTTAGTTTGGAACTGTCTTATAAAATCTATGAATTTTTTAGTTGATGGATTTGGGCTTGTTTTTACTTTTATAATTATGCCCTTGAGAATCATCCGTGCAGTGTTATCCCAAAACTTCTCTTTCGATTGAGTATCGGGGATAAAAGATTTGACTATTTTATCTGCTTCATCTAGCATCTCTTGCTCATCGTCAGGGATATCTAAAAAGAAGTTCCATTTGATGCTTCTCTCGTCTGCAGGATAAAAAAGATAATCAACATTCTCTCGATAGTAGCTTATCCAGAAGTCGGGCTTTCTATCATAGATAATCATTGTTTCTTTGAACTTTACAACTTGCTCTATAAGTGGAAAGATACTTTGTGTTTTACCGGAACCGGACATACCGATTATGCCTATACTTCTATTTTCATTTGTGTATAGAAGAGGGATTTTTTCTCTACCTATAAAAAGCCTTGCTTTACCTTTTATCATTGCTTTGAGATTTTTTGTAGTTTGAATTGTGTTTCCTCTTATCAGGCTTGTTTTTTTATCAATCACAAGCTTATCTATAAGGACTACACTTACCATAAAACCAATAATAGCTCCCCAGATTAAAGCATTGAGCACCCAATCGCTCAACAAAAAATCATAGGCATACGACAACCACTTTGCCAACAAAGGTATAGGGAAATTTTGTAAGTACATGTAGTCTTCACTGCTTCTAGCATTGAATTTAAACACAATGGGATTGATATTTAGAGCTATACTTAACACTACAACCGTTGTCATGCTTCCTACCGTACCTAAAATAGCTAACTGTATTTTTCGCAAACGAAGAGGACTTATTATCAAACTTGTCACTTCTTTTTTCCTTTATATAAATTATCTCTTATTCATAAAAATATTTATACTTTGATTTTAAAGTTTAAATATGCCCCTAAAACTCCGGACCCTAAATAAAATCCAACAACTATATAGTTATGCTCTAGCAATGCATTGATACCTATAGCACTGCTTACAAGCCAAGCTGCTTGTATAAAAAAAGTATAAAACATAGTTCTTACTACTTGCTTTGCGACGATTACTCTTATATTTATATGCTTGAAAAATACTAATAGCATTTGAGACAAAGAAACTGTTAAAATTTGAAATACTTGCTCAAGCATAATTAATCCTCAATTATGAGTAAAATCGTAAAAAATAACAGTTTTTCAATAATTTGATTACACAACATAGTTTTAATCCTTGTACATTTTGTATAATGTTTTTATTCATAATAAAAGGAGTTTATATTGAAAAATATATTTGCAACATTAGCCGTTCTAGCGGCAGCATTGTTGATTAGTGGATGTGCAGGAAAAACCGGCAACGAACAATTAGGAAAAATGGAAAAGTCTGAAATCAACCAAAAGATAGAGAAAGGCAAAACGACAAAGCAGGATATCAAAGACATGCTCGGCGACCCTGATAAAACTGATTTTGACAATAACGGACATGAAAAATGGACATACGTGCACGTTCGCAAAGATTTAAAACTTGTTAATTATGTACCTGTAGCCAATTGGTTTGTAGGTGGAACCAACGATACCACAAAATCAGTAGTAGTGTTGTTTCATGATGACGGAGTTGTAAAAAACTATATCGTTTCTGACGCGAAAGGCGAAACAAAAGCAGGTCTATTTCAATAAAAAAACATAACTGCTAGGGGTTAGAGCTTCGGCTTTATCCTCTAGCCCTCTAAAACTTCATCTTCTCCAAAATAAAATAGAATCAATATTAGGTATTTCTACCGTTTTAACATCAGCAGCACTGATTTTTCTATTACTCAACAAGTAATGATTTTGAAATATTTTAGAAATTTTAAAAACATCTTCAAAATGTCCATTAAAAAAGTTTCTGGCTAGAATAATTGTATCTTCCGTAATGCCTACAACATAAAATTTTTTATAAAACACTCTATCACAATCAGCAATGTTTTTAAAAACAAAACTCCACTCACATTTCGGCTCTATCTCTTCTTGATAAACTGTGTCGTATAAATTCATTTTACATCTCCATCCCAGAACTTCTTACCTGCTCTTTTTCAATATTTACATCTTCCAACACCTTTTCTTGCACCGCAGCATCTTTAACTTTTTGATTCTCCTCATTTTGCTGATTTTCAAATTCAGGAGTATCTTCTTGAGCTTTACTTACAGAAGCTAAAGTTTTGGCAAGTTCTATATCATCTTTAAGTTCTGCCTGTGCTTCTTTATCTAAACCGCTCTCTTTGAGATGCATCTCTGCTTCTTGCAAATTGCCCTTTTCTATAAGGTCTTTTATATCTTCAATTTTTGCTTCTTTATTGTCTAAAATATAATTTTGAAAATCTTCAACGGTTGCATTCCCTACAAGCCTTTGCTCTACATCAATACCGTTTTTTACAAGATCATTGATATCTTGTTTGTACTCTCCAACAGCTTCATACTTTACAAAATCAAATTTTTCTATGTTTGCTTTTTCTATGATATCAGATACAAACTTCTCTCCGGGCATATCGTTTTGATTATAAAATGTAACTTTCTCAAAACCTTGCTCATTTAGTAAATCAGCTATTTTGCCGGCTTGTCCTGTACCGTTTGCAATAATGACATTTGTTTCATTTAAGTCTATTTTACATGCTGCCGCTGCATAATCCATTTTTGATTCAAATACTGCATAATCTTTTGTATCATTTTCTCCTGGAATAAGTGTCATATCTTTAAGTCCAAAAGATTGTGTTTTCATGGTCGCCCCATCTCTTAAAACTTTAGGATTTAAAAAATGGATATCCGCACCTACTTTGTCTAGCTCTATCGGCTTACTCATATCACCGGTGAGAACACCTACGCCCATATTGGTATAACCATACTCTTTTCCATTAGCTCCGACACCGCTTATTTGCCCCTCTATGATATACATGTTTTTAGGGATAGAATCTATTCCCCTATTAGACAAGAACTCTATTGCTTTTGTATCATCTGGAGTAATTTCCTTATAGCTTACAACTTTTGAATTTATATTATTCTCTTGAGCTTTTGCAATGTTGATATTTTTTATCTCTTCTAATCTTGACAAATGTTCAGTAGTTAATTGAATTTTTGCCATATTTTGGTTTGATTCTATAGCCTCTGCAAGATAATTTTTTAGTCCACTTGCATCAAGTGAATAGTTAAGTGCATCTTTATAGTTCATGCCGGTTGCAGCCATAACTACATTTTCAATAGTACCGCTCTCTCCGCCAAAATCTTTAAACTTCCACACACCGCTTCTATCTAAATACATTGATGCACTTGGTGTTTTGTCATCAGCTCGAAGTCTAAAACTATAATTGCTGCCACCCTTTTTTGTCGTAAAATCAATGCCTAGAGAAGTTAATACACTTGAAGGGTCTGAATTAATAAGTGTCTCTTTTGTCATAGCTCTTAAAGAATCTATTTCCGCTTGAGATAACCTATTATGTGTAAAATTATTTACATAGTTAGATTTTTGCTGTATTTCGTCAGATATTGCTGGAGCTGCTACATCTTCTTTGGCTAAAGTACTCCCATGCTCTTTTTGTTTTGGTAGCATATAATTATTTGAGTTTGCCTGCTTCCACTCTTTTAAGCTCGTTTTTCCTAGCTCCTTAAATTCATCACTTTTTTTGAAGTTGATAATCTGCTGTTTTGTTTCAATCTTTTCAATTCTAAACTCTTCTTGCAGTTTTTCTCTTTTAAATCCTGCATTTTCAAGAGCACTCACGGAAACTTGATTTTGTTTATCTGCAACATAACTTATTTTTTCTATCTTATCTTTTTGTTCCGGAGTAAATTCAGGACTTTGCAGGGCTTTTGCTAAAAGTGCATCAAACTTTTGCCCATTATCTCCATGCTTTAACTTAATACCATCCATCTCTATCGTTTTTTCATCCTTAGAGAAAAACTTTGTGTCTATCCCATATTTTTTTAAAGAGGATTCTGTAATATCATCATAAGCTTTTATCTTGCCTCTTAAGCCGTCAAGTCGCTCTATATTTGTTTTCTTCTCTTCTTTTGATATTTCATGTGACTTAGCTGCTTTTTGAAAGTACTTGATGCGAGCTTCAACGACATCAACAAGAGCTTTTCTTGTATCGTTCGCGAAAGTCATTTTGTCTAGTTTATAATGATGAGTGAAATTGATTGCGTTCATCCTGTCTTTTGGCATCTCAAAAGATTTATCGACTCTTTCATTCAGATTCTCCAGTCTGTTAAATGTCTCTTTTGACATACGATTTTTGTTTTCACTATTCCACTCCCTTATGGCATTTTCATTTTTTTCAAACCACTTCATAGATTTTTGAAAGTTTGCTATACCTTTTTGAGTTAAACTTCCGTTTTTATCTTTAGGAAAATCCTGTGTCATATTTTTTGCATCTTTATCTGTTAAAACAAGCCCTTTATCACCGGCTATTTTATCTGCAAGGAATAATTTTTCATGTTGCTTTAGAAATTCGCCAAAACCTTCTATATCTTTTGGAACTTCGCCAAGATTGTATTTCGTAGCAAGAGCATTGGTATCATTTGAAAATTTTGTAAATGTATCTGCATATCTATTTTTAGCATTTGTTGTAAACTCATTGTATTTATCTTTATTTGCTTCAAAAAACTGTTTAACCTTATCGGTATCTTTTTGCATTGCTTTTTCATCAAATTCAAGATCATATTTTTTTGCAATTTTTTCAGCCAAATAAATATTTTGCTTTGCAAATTCTGCACCTGGAACATCTCCCGTAAATCTTCCTATTTGCATAGCAGTGGAAAAATGCGATTTATCTTTATAAAAAAAGGTAAACATGTTTTTTTTAGACTCAGCAACAGCTTGAGTGTTCTCATAAAATCTCATTTTTAGTTCAAAGAGTTCATCTTTAAACATCTCAACACCACTACCGCCAACATCATTCGTTCTCATTAATATATGCGCGTGTGGATTGTCTGTATTTCTATGTACTGCATAAATATATTCAAAATTTTTATGATAGTCTTTGCCAAAATCATGCAGTGTTTTATTTATAGTTTTTTGAAATTCGCTGTCACTCATCTTTAAGTTTGGGTTTGGAGAAAAAACGACTCTTCTCTCTCCCGTTATATCATTCCCGAACATTGTTTTTGTTTCAGCAATAGAAAGTTCATTTCCATTTTTATCATACAAAATACCGCTGCGAAAGTCATTATTTATACTCGCCTCTTTTGCAACTTCCCTTGATAAATATTCTAAATGTTGCTGAGAGGTTTGAGCAGCTTCGTTGCCAAGCTCTCCGTCTTTTGAAATATAATCAATTGCTTTTTGTGCTCTTGCTCCTGCTTTTTTTCCTATGGTATATGCCGACTTTCCAAAATTATCGGCACCGGTAAATTTTACAATTGCAAAATTAGTTATCGTTGTAATACTTCCGTAACCACTTGATATTTTTGCTACTCCAGATAAAGAAGTTTTTACATTTCCGTCATCGCTTATTTTTGCAGTTGCAATACTTATATTACCGCTGCCGCTTTTTATTTCAGAAACATTTTTAAATGTTCCTGCTTTCGATTGCGTATCACTGCTTTGCGCATTTATCGGCGATACTATATTTGAAATTTGTGATGAAGATGATGAAGAATCTTTACCGTCATTACTTGTAGCACTTATCTCATCATTGGCTGAACTTCCTCCTCCATTTAACATAGTCTGTTTTAAAGATGAAGAGCTGTTTTTGATAGGTCTTTCACTGTTTTCAATAGCTTCTTTTCTTTGCTTTTCTCTTTCAAGGTATAGCAAAAGTTCTTTTGAATCCATCATGCAAATTCTCTAACTCAGGTGTTCGGGGAATATATTGTCTGCTAAGTTTTCTTTAGAGTGAAAAGAATCAACCGGATGAACTTTCAATCCTAAACCTTTTGCAAGAGAGACATACTCTCTTATCTTTTTTGCCTGCTCTTCAATATCTAACTCTGTAAAAACTGCATCTTTTAAAATCAATTTTAAGAGATGATGATTCGTTAAAATATAAATCAAGCTTCTTACATTTTGTGCATCAATCTTTTCAAACCTCTCTTCTAAAATTTTAGAAATATTTACTTTAAAATCATCAAAAGCTTTTACAACTTTCTCTTCTTGTTTTGCTTGAGAATGATACGCTTCGGTCAATCTTCTTCTAACAATTTCAGATTTAGATACTTGATGAGATGCACTATCTTTGTTTAAAATTGCATATAGCTCATCTTCTACTGTTATTGAGAATGTTTTCACTTCTTTTTTCCCTTATGTTTATTTATCACTTATTCATAATTTTTAAAAATTAACAGCTCTTTAACAATTGATACAATTCGCAAATATGGATTTTTATAAACTTCATTGTTATTAAAAAAACAGCTCTTTTAAAAACTAACAGCTCTTTTAACAGCTCTTTTAACAATCGCTAAACACCACAAAAAGGCTAAATGTAAGATAATCAAAACAGCAAAAATAACAAAAAATATCATACCGTTTTAACTTGCTCTCAAAAAAATATATTTTTTTGAAAAAAATCTAACACTTCCGCAGCAATAATATTACCAATCTCAACCAACAAAAAAAATAGCTACTACAACAACCAACGACACAACGACTAGCAAAAAAAGCAACTCAAACTTCAACACAAAATAAAAAATTATTTTAAAAAAAAGACACACCTGTAGTAATGCAAGCAACAAAAAAAAGAAAAGAGGGTGAATAAGTTATTTGGTAAAGTTGAAAACAAGATATAGATGTTTGCAGTATATTTAGCAGTTTATTTTTATGTCCGAACTGCTAAATATAAAATCTATTTTTATGAAATGTAATTCTCTTTTATGAAATTTTTTAAATCCTCATGAGAGATTTTTTCTTCATAAAACTCTATAGCCTTATCAGCTATTTTTATTTTGCTTTGAGCTTCAAGCTGCTCTGCTTCTTCAATAAGTTTTTTTGATTGTTCTTTTGCTTTTTGCAAAACTTCTTTTGCTCTAAGTCGCAACTCTTCGATTTTATTTTCTGCCATTTGTGTTTGACTCCTTTTTTATTTTTTTGTCAAACATTATTCATATTTTTTTAAATCTCTTTTTATTACAATATACTAAATATTGTAAAGCTTAATAGGTTCTACTATCATTGTAGTTCCAATTATAGTTACTGGGCATATATCATTTTCTGCCATATCATCCCAAGAAATAATAGCCTCAAAAACTCCATGAACTGCGTTTGCTTTTAAATTTTGAGCTCTAGTAACAAATGCAACTGGATTTTCTTTATTTTCACAAACCCCTTGAGGTAAAATACTGTAAAGTCCTTCATGAATAATATTTTCATTGAGCCCTTGTTTGTAAATTTTTTTTGCCTCATCCTGATTGGTAATTGTTGCCATATTATTTCTCCTTACTCAAACACAATTTTAATAATTCTATCAAGAGGATACTCTCTAAGCTTTCTATATTTATTTCCACTAGCTTGAGAAGTACCTATGCTTACAGATTTTTCTGTATTATAGGTAAAAATTTCTTCTCCAATATCCTCACTATTAACCACATCAGTCATAATTCCCTCGCTTGTATCAAGCTTTACTGTTATTTTTTTTGCCATGCTATTTCCTTTTATTTAACATCTTTTATTATTCATAAATTAATATGATGTTCTCTCAAATCTTGCAAAACTAAATTTTGCAGATACGCACTTCTGTTTCCGTTAAACTCTACAAGTCTTTCAGGAAGAACTTCTACTATATCACTTCTCATCATGACATTGATTCGTTTTAATTTTTCAACTTTTATATCTATAAGCTGAGGGATTGCACCCGGTTCTAAATCTAAATCATCTCTTTGCATCAGCTCTTCAAGAGTTGAAGATTTTGGAAGAGTTTTCAAGTCCTCGCAGTAAAGTTCTGCAGCTTCTTTTATATAATGAACAGCATCTATAAATGTTTCTCCGTAACTAGATGTAAAACCCAAATCCGGCACTACCGCTACATAATCATTATCTTCTTTGTGTATAAAAGCTATATACTCCATATTTTATTCCTTATTTTAATTTTGAGGGATTAGCGGAGTTTAATTCCGCTTTGTCTCTCTATATTTTTTAGAGTTCCAAGTGGTATCTCATCTTTTCCATGGTCGGCAACAATTGCCGTTCTGTTACCATTTACAAATTTTTTATGAGAACCGTTTTGTGATTTGAACTCAAAACCATTCTTTTTTAAAATCTTAATAACTTCTTTTGAGTTCACTTTGTACTCCTTTTATACTACACATTATACACACTTTTAACTTAAGATATTATTACACACTATGTGTAATAATTTATATTATGCAGCCGTTGCTACTTTGATAGCTTGAGTTAGATTATCACACCACACTCCTGCAAAATAATCAGTCATAATATCATCTTCATCATTCTTGCTTTTAACTCTAAATCCTCTTGCTGTTGTTCCCTCTTCAATAGGTCCATTGGCTCTAAATTGAACAACATAGCTTTTTATCTCTGCCCAAAAAAGATTACCGTCTTGTTTCACTTCTCCATATTTAGAAAGCTTTTTAATTGCATTTGTAAGTTTCATTTTTAACCTTTATGTTTGTTTTGTAGATATATTATAACAAAATAATGAGTTAAAGTCAAGTGATTAAACAAATATTTAAGTAAAATATGAATAAAATAACAAAATAAAAAGTTTTATGGGATATGAAAATGATTGAATTAAAAGATGTTTTAAATAAGTTAGATATAAATGCAGCTTCGTTTTATGAGCTTGCAGGAACTACACAGCAAAAGTTATCTTATGCTAAAAAGCATAATATTGAAGCTTATGAGAATTTTCTATTTAGCGGCATTTGTAGACATTATAAAATGAACCCTGGTAAACTTATTGATATAGTAGAGAGTCTTAAAAAGATAAAAGAATCAATCTAATTTTTCCCGTGGGAAATTTTATTTAATCTTTTTCTACATAACTACTTTACAATGTGAACAATAGCAAATAGGTAGAGATGTAAGGAATCTGTAATCTTCAAAAGATATAATTACGCAACCAAAAAAAATGTAGTTACTTAATGTAACCGATATCCGCAATTTGCAGGAATGCTAATTGCTCATTGGTAATTGTATGATACAATCATTCAATAGAAGGAGAAAATATGCGAATGAGAGATGTAACTAGAGTATAGTTTTAGTTGGGGGATTTTATTATCCCTCTGTTTTTGTTCTGTTATCCCCAGTTAAAGCTTCACCCCAAAACTTTATATACATTTGTTTAAATGACTCTGCAAAATTTGTATCTTGATGCTTGTCTTTTCTGTGCTGTATATATTCTTTATAAAATTCATAATTCGTTTTAATCGGATGCCTAAGCGTATCAGAAACTATTTGTTCATCAAAGACTTTGTTCAATAGAGCTACTGCTATCTGTTCATAAATACTAATAAATTCTAGCAAGTTATTTACAATAATCTCGCCATTATTAGTTGTTTTGCACGGTTTGCCATCCCCTAATGCCGTTTTTTCATAACCTGACGGATTACTTTTGTCTTCTTTGCAAACCCATTTATGCACTTCATCCGCTGTTAAAATCTTATTTAGAAGTAGTCTATCCGTAAAATTTATAAATTTGTCTTTATCATTTTTTATAACCTCATTTTTTGTGATTTCTTTTTCTTTCCCATTAATATTTTCAATGACCGTAATCGGCGTTGTTAGTCTATCAAGCTCATCTCTTATTGAAGAGAGCTGTTTTATAAAGTCTTTGAGTTGTGATGATGTAAAAGATCTTCTATTCCAGTCATGATTTGCTTCTAGCTGTGTTTTATGTAGATTTGAACTATTTTCTAAATGCTTTCTGTTGTAGCGAATACTAATAATAATAGCGATAGTAGATATTGCCATACTTGCTATAGTCAAACCAATATACCAGTTTAATTTATTGGCTGCTAATTCTAAGGCTGCAATAGTAACGTTGTTGTCCATGTGTTTCGTTTCCTTATTTTTTTTGATTAGCTATATCATTAGCATATTGTTCAAGTTTTTTGCTTAAAATTGAAATTATAGTTTCATATTTACTGCAACCGGTATAATTTTTTCTATCACATGCTTTTTTATAATATTGAGCCGCTTTTTTTAAATCATACTCAACACCACGCCCTTCATAATACATCCATCCAAGATTATAGCATCCACCACCTCCGCCATAATCTTGATTTTCACAAGCCTTCTCCCATAGATTTTTTGCCTTGTTGTAGTCTTGTTCTACATCTTCTCCATTTTTATACAAAACACCAAGATTACCAAGATGAAAGCATCCTTTAGTATTTCCATTGTTACAAGCCTTCTCCCATAATTTTTCTGCTTTGATATAATCTTTATTATTATATGCTTGTAATCCATCATCTACATTATCTGCCATAAGATTCATATTTAAAATCAAAGCCAATAAAATTTTTACATGTACTTTCATAATTGTCTATCCTGTGTGTATTTTATATTTATTCATAATTGTAAAACTCTACATAAATCAAACCGCTGATTTTACATCTTTTACTAAATTGCCGTTTGTTTCATCAGCTTCTATTTCTACCTGAGCTGCATCAGCTAAAATTTGATGATAATAGAGTTTTTGTTTTTTTTGATCTAGTTTTCTATATGCCTCTAAAATTTCTATCTCTTTTTCAGAAATATTTGAATTTAACTTATCAGGAATAGATATTTTAGATTCATTGTCTTGCAGTATTTCGCCTTTGCCTGTTAAGAGCCAATTAGAATTTATATTAAACATATTTGTTAATTTAGTAATGAACTCAACAGACGGGTTTACTTTATTTTTTTCATATCTTGCTAAAGACTGTGCTGCTAAATCAATTTCTTTTGCAAATTCAGATTGATTAAAACCTAGTATTTCACGAGCTTTTACTAATCTTTCCCCAAAGTTCATATTACTTCCTTAACAAATATGTTATAAAGCTTGACAAAACTAAACATATTTGTTTATAATGCTTTATTAGTTATATATTCCTATAGATTTATATAGAAACTAATCTTTTATTTTATCAAAATATAGGTTG
>NZ_JALNZY010000037.1 GCF_023229105.1 Sulfurimonas sp. | reverse complement strand
TGCGATTGTCGTAAGTGAAAATATACAGCGCTATATAGATGAGGGGATGAGTAACTATGATGCTGCAGTAGCCGGCACTAAAGAGATGATGCTTCCCGTAACTCTTGCAACAATTACTACGGTAGTAGCGTTTTTGCCGATTTTTATGATGCAAGGGGAGATAGCTCTTTTTATATTATTAATTCCAATCACCGTAATTATAATTTTGATGGGTTCCTTGATTGAGAGTTTCTTCTTTTTGCCGCTTCATGCACAGGAATTTTTGAGAAAAAGTAACAATCTTATCAGTTGGGTGCCGTTTCAAAATCTTTATGAGAGAGTGATTTTGCGTTTTTTACACCATAAGGAACTATCGCTTTTGCTCTTTATAGTTTTGATTCCATTAGCTACTTTTTATACGGCTAACTCTATGAAATTTCAATTTTTTCCAAATTTTGACGGAAACTATCTCTATATATCAGGAAAATTGGATATTAACACCCCTTTAGGGGATACATATGAGATATCAAAAGAGATAGAAGCAGAGCTGATGGAGCATGCGGAGGAGTTTTCTCTTAAGGCAATATCATCAGTTGTAGGCTATAGAAGAAGCCTCTCTGGTGAGACACAAAGAAATAATAGTGTTTTTATGATTACTATGGAGCTTTATGACAGGGTAAATACAAACTGGATAGATAAATATTTAAATCCTATTTTAAATCTTAGTTTTGAGTTCAATAATCCGAACAAGAGAAGACTAAAACAGACTTTTGAACTCTCGCCTCGTGCCAAAGAGATAATAAGTGTCTATAAAAAGAAGTATGAAATGGAAGATCTCGGTGTCATGGAAGATAAGCCCGGGCTTATAAGAAGTGATATTCAGATTAATCTATCCGGAAGTAACGATGAGATGCTTCAAAAAGGGATAATGCAATTAGAAGAGAGGCTCTCAAAAATAGAGCATATTAAAGATTTTAGTGATAATATAAAATATGGAAAAATGGAGTTTAAGATTAAGATAAACTCTTACGGCGAAAGTTTGGGATTAAGTGAAGCAGCCGTTGCAAAGATACTAAGCGCATATTTTTTAGAGCAAAAACAGGGAACTACATTTAATGATTTAGGTATTATGGAGATAAGAACAGAGGATAGCGCAAAAGATAGCATAGATGCCTTTTTAGGTTTTAACATGCCTCTTGGAGACGGCAGATATGTAAAACTATCCGATATTGCAGATATTGATAAAGTAAAAGATTATGAAAAGATAAACAAACTAAACGGAAATATTATAAAAACTGTTTTTGCAAATGTAGATAAAAGAAATATAACCTCAGAGGAGGTTTTGCAGGAGTTAAAACCTACGCTTGAAGAGATAGCAAAGATGGGGGTAACTATTGAGCTTCTGGGAGAAAAAGAGAAAAATGAACAGCTTAAAAGTGATATGAAAAAAGCGATATTATTCGCAATATTTTTGATTTTTCTAACCCTGCTGCTTATTTTTTCAAAAATAAAATATGTCCTTATGGTTATGAGCGTTATTCCTCTTTCTGTGCTGGGTGCACTTATTGGACACAAACTGCTGGGAATAAATCTTACTATGTCCTCTGTGATAGGAATTTTAGGACTTGCAGGTGTTGTTATAAATGACGGGATAATAATGCTTGATTTTTTACATAGAACTCACAAGGTAGAGGAGTTTTTACAACGGGCAAAACATAGACTCCGCCCGATTGTAATAACATCTGTAACAACTTTTTTAGGTCTGTTTTCTCTTATATTTTATGCTAGCGGTCAAGCAGTTATACTACAACCGATAGCTATATCTTTAGGATTTGGATTGCTTTGGGGAACACTTTTGAATCTAATATATCTGCCGACACTTTATGCAATGGTTAATAAAATAGAGCCGCCTGATATTTTAGAGAAAAAGAGCGCGTAGCAGAGCCCAAAGTAGAAAAATTATCAAGGCTATAAAAGCAAATATAAGCGCAACTCTTGTAAAGAAATAAAATATAAATTTTAAAAACTGCAAAATTAGTTTGCTTTGTAGGGTAAAATTGGCAATTTTATATATTTGGCATATAAGATGCCACTTTTAAGGTTAATGACATCATAACCCATTTTTTGAGATAAAAACTGCGCTAAAATTTTTGTTCTGCTCCCTGTTCTACAGATAAGGGCAAAAGGTTTTTTTGTATCAACCGCACTATTTAATTTTTCTAAAAAATCCTTAAGGTCATACTTTCCTTTTTCATCAAAGAGCATAATGGGTATAGAACCTTTTAAAAGACCCGTTTCTTTCCATTCTGCTGATGTTCTAATATCAACTATAGGTATATTTAAACGGAGTAGTTCCATAGATGCTTCCTCGTTTTTTATGGAAGCAAAAAGAGATAGGGATAAAAACAAAAGAGATAAAAAGACTTTTTTCAAAACAACGCTCCACGCTTAAAATTAAGTGTATAATTGTATCTATAAATAAATAATAGGTAAGAAATGGCATCACAAAAAGCGATAGACAATGCACATAGACTTCGATACATAAGAGCTTTAGAGAGATTTCACAGAGGAATTGTCTCCTATTTATCTACTACAACGGATCTCTCTAAAGAGGGATATGATAAAAAGATACAAAATAGTTTAAAAGTTCTTCAAAAAGTAGAGGAGATAGCTCTTTACAAGGGGGACTTACAGGATTTACAAAAACTGGTTAAAAAGATAATCTCTTATGAAGATAGTGATAAAGATGTCCAAGATATTAAAGATGAGATTTTATACGAAACAAACCAACTTGATAAAACTAAAAATGCAAGACGTTATAAAAAAGACAAATACTCCAACTCCAAATATGAGGAGTGGGAGTAAAAAGAAACACTATAAATTACTCTTTTAGCATCTTATCGAGTAATTCAAAGACTTCAGAAGAGACCTTCTCCATCTCGTCAAAATTTTCTATAATTTTATCTGCATTTTTTAGAGTCTCTGTTTGCGCATCTTTTTCAAGAAAACTAAGGTTTTCATGAACTTTTTTGCTTACATTTATGCGAGGAGCATCTAGTTTGGCAAAAGATTGCGTGCGGGCAAATCTTGCTTTGCCTTCCTCTGAACACCACTCTCCAAGGCGGCACTTATCTCCACTTTTTGAAGGCACGACATTTTTCAGAGATATTATTGAGTTGTAAGCACGTGATTTAAAGAGTATCTGGTCTAGTTTTGCAAGAACTATAAATATGCTGTTTTCCATTTTGTAAGAGAAATCTACAATTTTTGAAGAGTTTTCACTTAGCTCTATTAGTGTGCCTTCAAAACCGTTTATCTTCTGCGTAGAGCCCTCTACTGTTTGTTTCATATTGTCCGAACTTGTTTGAATCTCACTCATATTTTGTTGAAGTGATTTAATAGATACAGAAATCTCTCCCGTAGCTTTATGAGTTCTCTCGGCAAGTTTTCTTACTTCATCAGCAACAACTGCAAATCCGCGTCCATGCTCACCTGCACGTGCTGCCTCTATAGCAGCATTTAATGCTAGTAGATTGGTTTGGTCAGCAATATCTGTTATTAGCTGAATTACAGAGGTTATCTCATTTGCTTGGCTTGCTATTTCGCCAATGCTGTCGTTATTGATGTTTACTTGCTCATTTAGGGTATTTAGCTCGCTAGTAATGTCAACTATATCGTTTCTTGAGTTGTTCGCTAATTCAGAAGCCTGCTTTGTTGCAGATGTAACTGACTTTAAGTTATGAAGATTTTCATCTAAATCAGAGATAATCATAGAGAGGGATTCAGTTACATTTACGCTTCTTGAACTGATTTTTGAGTTAAAGATATCTCTTTGAGCTTTTTGATGTTGAGTTTTCATAAACTCTATACTTTTTCCAACGCTCTGTATAGCATCTACGAATTCGCCGCTCATCCCCTCCGATGAAATACGGTGAGTAAATACACCTCTTGAGGCATCAGTTATTGTCATATTAATTTCATGTATAAGGTTTTGGGTATGTTTAATAAGTTGAGATAATTCACACCCCATAATGCCCAGCTCCGTATCCCTTTGATCCGTATCCCTTTGGGTAGATGCTGTCTTGTGGCTAAAATCACCTTTTGCTACAAAACTGATTAAAGAGGTAAACTCGCTAATTCCAGAGGTTATGGATTTTCTTATAACAGTTGCTAAAACTAAGACAACGACCCCGACAAGAATCCCGGCAATAAGAGCTAAAGTTTTAAAGAAAGTTATTTCATTTGCCAAATCAACCGAATCCTCATCTAGCTCTTTAGACTTATGCTTAACAAGCTTTGCAAATGACTCTCTTGAAGCGTTTGCAAAGGGAGTTAGCTCTTTAGAGTAGTTGGCGTATATTGTGTCTTTATCATATCTTATCTCTTTAGAATCCAAAGATTTCATCATCTTTAGAGTATTTTGCAAAAAGAGCATAGTGGAATTTTTAGCCTCCTTAACCATACTTAAAGAGTCCTCATTTTCCATAAGTTTTTCTAAGAGAGTAAAATGACCCTCAATCTCTTGAAGCGTTTTATCAAGTCTTTGTATATTTTTGTCATAATCTCCACCGAGCATAATGTCTCTTGATAATCTGCTTGTGTAATTGAGATTTTTTTCTATCTTAAGAGTTGTCAAAGCGCCTAACATAGAGTTGCTATGGAGATGTTCATATTTTGATTCGATATGCCCCATCGCTAAAAATATAGAAAAAGCAGCAGAAAAAACGGAGACTGCAACCATGGTTACAAAGTAATTCATCTTTTTATGAATACTTAAATTTTTAAACATTAAAATCCTTATAAGGGGCAGTTTGAGATAAAATTATTACATTTTATAACAATAAATTTAAAAATGTCCTTAAATTATGAATTTACAAAAACATGAATTGGGAGAGTAAAATAATTACTACGACTAAGCTAAAAGGAAAAAAATGACTCTTAAATACCCATGGATTTATCTTAAATAGTTTTTGGTTGATGCCTCGCAGCCCTAACCATATGCCTAAAAATGCTTTTATACTGAGGAGAGTTTGAAAGTAAGATAAAGAACCGCCTTCAATCTTGCCAAAAATTTGAGAGATAAGATAAAGTCCGCTTGCAACGGCAACCATCAGAGCATATGGAACAACTTTTCTTACGTGCATCATAATAGCTTCTCTGGCTTTTGCTTGCTCATCATCATTGAGGGTTTGCCCCATTTTAGATAAAAAAAGTATATCTACAAACAAAAAACCACCGTAAATAAAAACTGAGAATATATGAATAGTATGAACGATTGTATAAATGATAGTAAATCCTTTTTTAATGAATTTTAGCACAAACCATAATAAATAAATTTGTTTTATGTCAATTGTAGTAAAATGACTAAAATTGTCAGTAGAAAATGAGGAAAATATGGATATATCTCAAGAAAACATAAAAAATATTTTAGTGGGAGACTGTGCGCAAAACAGTGTATTTTTTCAAGCAGTTCAAGAGGTCATCTCCTCTATCGCGCCACTGCTAAATTCTGATAAAAAGTATAATATGTTCTCTGTTTTAGAGAGATTAATAGTGCCTGATAGAGTTATAAAATTTAAGGTTAGCTGGCTTGATGATGGCAACAATATAAGAGTCAACACGGGATATAGAGTACAATTTAACAACACTCTTGGACCATATAAAGGAGGACTCCGTTTTCATCCGAGTGTCAATGAGGGAATTTTTAAGTTTTTAGGGTTTGAGCAGATTTTTAAAAATTCACTTACAGGTTTGCCCATTGGCGGAGCAAAGGGAGGAAGCGATTTTGATCCAAAAGGAAAAACCGACTTTGAGATAATGAAATTTTGTTCAGCTTTTATGAGGGAACTTCATAAATATATAGGTCCGCGCATAGATGTTCCTGCTGGAGATATCGGAGTTGGAGCGCGAGAGATAGGGTATCTTTTTGGAGAGTATAAAAAAATTACATCATCTTATGACGGAGTTTTAACAGGCAAACCACACGTGTTTGGTGGCTCCCTGATGCGGCCGGAAGCTACGGGATACGGTGTTGTTTATTTTACGCAAGCGATGCTTGAACTAGAAAAAAAAGAGGGTTTGGCAGGAAAAATCTGTACCGTAAGCGGAGCCGGGAAAGTTGCGCTACATGCTATAGAGAAGCTTCTGCAAGTAGGAGCGATTCCTGTTACATGCAGTGATTCAAGAGGGATGATATATGATTCAAGAGGAGTTGATTTGCCGCTTTTAAAGGAGTTAAAGCTTCAAAATGGAGCCTCCCTGGAGCGTTACTTAGAGTTTCATCCCGATGCCAAATATACTCCGGTTTGTGACTACTCTGAGGGTGAACATGCTGTATGGGGCATTCAATGTTATGCAGCATTTCCATGTGCAACTCAAAATGAGCTAAGTGAAGCAGATGCACAAAATTTGATAGCCAATGGATGTGTGAGTGTAAGTGAGGGAGCAAACATGCCCTCTACCCCTGAAGCTATAAATGCTTTTTTAAACCACAACGTCTGTTTTGCTCCTGCAAAGGCAGCAAATGCCGGCGGTGTAGTAGTTAGTGAGTTTGAGATGAGTCAAAACGCTTCCATGCAGCGCTGGCATTTTGAAAAAATCGATACTAAACTTAAAATCATAATGGAGCAGATTTGTAAAAGAGTTGCCCTTACCGCTAAGGATTATGGGGTTGAGGGAAACTATGTTGATGGCGCGAATATAGCCGGTTTTAAAAGAATAGCAGATGCTATGATTGCAGAGGGAGTATAAAAGACAAAATAGTTTTTAATAATTTGTCCTAATGCTAAATTTAGACTTTTGCGATAGAATTACGGATTAAAAAAATCAATACAAAGTACAAATAATATGCAAAATACGAAAGCAAGGTCTAATATATATGCGCTTCTCTCACGCGTGCTACTCCAAGAGTTAGACGAAAAAATGTTAAAAATGATAAAAAGTGATGAAAATATTTTAGACTTTTTTCCTATGCTAAAAGAGTGGAAACCTTTTAAGGAGGAGCAGGATTCTAAGCTTTTAGAGGAGTATTTAAATCCTGATTTTGTAAATCTCTCTCTTTTGCATCTTATTCCTTATGAGACTTTTTACACAAGAGAAGACCAAAAAATCGAAACAGGCGGAGCAAATCCGGTAACGGATATGTACAGTGCATACAACTTTATGGTTGATTTTGAAGTTGCACGCACTATCTCGGCTGATCATATCGGGGTGGAGTTGGAGTTTATGCATCATTTAGTAGAAATAGAGATTAAAGCTTTTTCGCAGAGGGATATGGAAGCAGTAAGAGAACTCAAAGAGATTCAAAGCGAGTTTTTAAACAGACATCTCTTAAAATGGGCTCCGATGTATCTAATAAATGTTAAATTTGAAGCCAGAACGCCTCTTTATTATGATGCTGCTGATATGGCTTTAGAGTTTATTCTTAGCGATAACGAGTACTTGGCTAAGGAGCTAAATCTTTAGATGATACAGCTCAAAGCCGCTCGTTGTGTTCGTTCTCTCTCAAAGGAGAGTGAGTGTAACAAATGTGAACTTATCTGCCCGACTGAGGCTATTGTAGTCGGGAGTAACCCGCTTCCTGCAATCAACTTCTCTGCTTGTGTAGGATGCGGTGCATGTGATGCTATCTGCCCTAATGAAGCACTTTTTTTATATGATTTTAGTTCTACTGATTTCTTTTTTAGTTTTATAGAGGATAGTGATAATCTTATCTCCTGTAGAAAAAATGTCCCTTGCATAGCAGCTTTGAATATTGAAAATATCATATCGATGGCTCTTCTTAAAAAGGAGATTATTTTTGATATGGGGCATTGTGATTCATGCGCGATAGCTCATAAGTGCAGACCTGAGATAGAGAAAAACTATGAAGAGGCATCTTATATACTCGAAGCGATGCAAAGCAGTGCTGTTATAAAACTCGAAGATGTGAAGTATGAAAAAGCAGATTTAACTCAAACTGAGACTACCAACAGAAGAGAATTTTTTAGTAAGGTAAATTTAGCGGGTATTGTTAAAACCAAACATGCGTTTGAAAAAGAGATACAAAAAGCGACAGATGAGCTAGTTGAACATACTCTGCAAAAAAGCGATATTGCACTTTTAAAACAAAAACGCATAACAGATAGAAGAAAGCTCTTCTTTACTGCACTCAAAAGAGTTCAAAAGCCGTCTATTTACCACATAATAGAAGCAGATGAATTAACGTTTACCTCAATGAAAGAGATAAATAGTGATACTTGTACTGCTTGTCAGATGTGTTACAGAGTCTGCCCTAGCGGTGCCTTGACCTCTGATATAAAAAACTCCAAGATAGATTTTGACCCGTTTTTATGTATAAAGTGTCATATATGTCATGATGTATGCGAGCCTGAAGCCATTACACTCTTACCCACATACAAGGTAAAGGAGTTTTTTGAACCTGAGATTCACAATCTGATAAAGTTTAATGTGAGAAGATGTGATGAATGCAATATTATTTTTAGTACAAACTCACATGAGAAGCTCTGCTATAGATGCAAGGCAGAGGAAGAGGAAGCAAGAGAACTTTGGGGAATAGAAGGAGAGATTTAACAAGATGAACAACGCCAATGAGATATCACACCATACAAAGCTCTACGGATTTATAGGAGAATATGCGGGGCAAAGTAGCATCTCTGCAACACTGAACAAGCTCTTTAAATCTGCCAACAAAGATGCGATGATGATACCTATGAATATACGCGAGGATGATTTTTTCTTTACGGTTGCCAATATGAAAAAATCGCATGTCAACGGCGCACTTATATCTAACGAGTATGTGAAAAATGTAGTGGAGCTTTTGGATGAGGCAAGCGAGGCAGTTAAACGCTCGGGAATGTGCGATATTGTTATTAGAGACGGGCAAAAACTTATCGGCGATATTTTAGGCATGAAAGTAGCAGCAGAGTTTTTAAAAGAGAAGGGCTGCAAAAAAATAGCTCTTATAGGCATAGGCGCAAGGGCAAAAGCGTTTTGCTCCTTTAGTGAGGGCTTTGAGATAAGTCACTTCTATGATGACCTAGAGAAGCTTATGCTTTTTACCAATGAGATAAAAGCAGTAGATGCTGATATAAATCGCTTAGCAGAGGGGATGGAGATAGATTTCTCATCTTATGATGCAGTTATTGACTTTAGCGATTTTGCTACTTTAGCCATGGTAAATAAATTAAGTGATATAAATTTGGACATGAAACAAAAAAAAGAGTTCTCGCCGCTTAAGGTACGAGCGCTTGAACTTGGAGCACCGTACAGAGGATTTGATAATATGTTACATGAGTTCTCAGAAACTATTTTTGACTTTTTAAAAGATAAAAAACATCTAGAACATGATAAAAGCGATATGAGATTTTAACTTTAGTGCCATAGCGGCTAGCGAAGGCAAAGGAACGAGTTCCTTTGACGGACAAAAAAATTAAGGAAGAGAAATGAACCAACATGATTTAAGTGATTTAAGAGCAGAATTTGATAAGTTTGTAAAAGATAGTTGCTCTTTAGATGCAGAGGATTTGAAAAAAGATCCCGATACGATAGACAAAGAGGACGAGGAACCGGTTCCGCAGTTTGTAGATGCTCTTACGGCAAAGCTTTTGGCACCTGCAGTAAGCGGGGTTTATCTCTCAAGACTTGATATAAAAAGAATTGCCGAGGCGATAGATGAGTCGCTTCCGATTAAAGAGCGTATAAAAATGATTAGGTCTCTTTTTAGACATACAAACTCTAAAAAATATCTTCAAGATGCTTTTGAAGAGATAAACAAGCATATAAACGGTCGTATATTAATCTACCAAGAGTTAGGTGAAGCATTTAAAAAATCAAAGCCGATTTTTGACGAGCACATTCATAAGGCTAAAAAAACTATGAAGATGTTTAATCAGATTATAGAAGATTTTGAGGAGATAGAGCCATCATCCGACCCCCTATTTATCTAAAACAAAAATAGCGAAGCATTTGCTTCGTTGCTACATTCATCATATACTTTAGTATGCTTCCTCATTATGCATCTTACACCTGCATCACTCTTTTAACTCTTCTTAAAGTTTTTTTTAATAGGTTAAAAATTTATAATAGATTTTGAATCTGCAGCCATCCTTGCCATATCACAGCACTCAAAATACCTGCTACAAAACCTGCCACGATATCGTCAGCCATCACGCCAACTCCGCCATTAGCTTCGCGGTCAAGTCTGCCTATGATAGAGGGTTTTGCTATATCAAAGTATCTAAAGAGTAAAAATGAGAGCAAACTTTGAACTAAAAAACCGTTTTGTAAATCTGTAACTTCTCCCAAACTCACGCTTATTGCAGGTGCGACACTTAGTGCAAACCACATTCCTGCAAGCTCGTCTATAACTATCCGTTTATCATCATGTATGCCGCTTTTTTTCTCATATTTGTTAATTTCTCTAATTGCAATTATTGAGATTAAAAGAGTAGCCAAAAAAAGTGTTTGTGCATCAAAGTAGATAAGTATCAACATGCCAAGAGGAAGCGAGACAAGAGTTCCGACAGTCCCCGGAGCTTTTGGAGCAAGCCCGCTATATCCTAAAGTTATAAAAAACCAATTCATTTTTTTCCTAAGTAAGAGAGGTTGTTTGGTAGAGTTTCATCAGCTCTAAATAAAAATCATTTTCCGTGTGCTCTTCTAAAAGACCCTCTACCGGCAGAATATCGTAGTAGAGTTTTTCTAAGTTTTTAAATCTGTTTGGATGGAGTTTTGAGAGTATCACGGCAGAAATCTGTTTTCTCATAAGAATAGTCGGCGGCAAAATACCAAGCTCCAAAAGTTCAAGAATTGAGGTTGAGTGGTATGATATCTGATGATGTTGCCCATGAGGACAAGTGTTTTTGCTAACAAGAGTAGTGCATTTATCGCAGTAAACATACTCACTAGTTACTGTAATCTCTATATCAATACCTATAACTTTGTCAATGATGGATTTGTTTGAGTTGCAGTCGTAAAACATTCCAAGTCCCGCATGGTTTCTTCCCACAGTCAATTTGTCGCATCCATAATTTTTAGCAACTATTGCATCAAGTATTATTTCGTTATAACCCGCAAAGATATAGCTGTTTTCAAGAGGCACTACTACCACATGGTTTTTTATCAAAAAGTTATTTATAAAAAAATCAAGAGCCTTTTTTCTTATATCGAAAGAGAGATTTGATTCTGTATAAGGTTTTAGTAGAAATATAACAAGCAAGTCGGTATTTTCAAGTGTTTGACGAATAAGCTTCTCATGTGCTCTATGAAGGGGGTTAGCCGCCATTACCAGTGCCGTTGTATATTTTGCATCGATTAGTTTTTTTGCATCATCTATGGTTTTTTTGTTTGTGTTGCTTGACTCATTTAAAAGCTCATACTCCCCGCATACGGCTAAAGAGCCGAGTCTTTTTAGTGTCGCCATAACCCCTGGGTGAGAAATATCGTCAGTTCCGTAAATCTGTTTTATTCTTTCGTTTGGCTCAATATGAAAAACTTCATCCACAATAAGCTTTGCAAAGGGCTTATCCTTAAAAAGTATGATAACCTCTTCGCCTTTTTCAAGGGAGCCTAAAACCTGTGCATTTGTCTTTCCCGAGGGAGCTAATATAAAAGGAAAAGGAAACGATTTACCATTGATTAGCCCAGTTTTAAGAATCTCTTTACTCTGTTGCTCATTCATTAAAGATTGTGCAGGAGAGAGTAGTCCGTCTTTTAAGAACTCTAGTGCAGATGCTGCTTCTTTGTCTATTAGGAGAGTTTTATTTTTTCTTAATGATGTCATATTTCTTCCGTTTTTCCCATAAACTTTTGCGGCTGATTCCTAGTTTTTTTGAGAGTTCCGTATCTGGAAATTTATGTTGATAATTTAAAACTATAAATTTTACATAATCTTCTATCGGAAGAATCTCCCCCTCGTCAAAGATTTTGTTTTCACTTTTAATCTCTATTATTTCATATTCATCATCTTCAATTTTATCTGTACTTGAGATTATGGCTTTTTTATTTTCAAGCAAAGCGTAGAGAGCTTTTCTATCACTTTTTTTAAGGGTTTGAAGGTCGATGATATATAGAAGTGAGTTTGCGCTTATTGACTCTATTTCACTCATTGCTTTTGGATCGCTGAGCGTTATAAAGTGCAGAGGCATATTTTTCTTTTTTGCATATTCAAAAGCAAAGGAGTCGGCATGCTTTTGATAAGAAGATGAAACAAATACACTAAGGTTTATATTGTTAAAATCATACTCATTCGCAATAGAGGAAAAAGTATGTGTAAGGTATTTATCACACGCTTCATTTCTTTTTTTAAGCTTCTCATAATCCTGATAGTGGTTTATTTTTCTAATAAGCTCTTCAATCATAAACGGTTTTAGTATATAGTCTTTAGCACCTGCTGCAAGGGGTTTGGAGACTGTGTCGTTGCTAATATAGGAGACCATCAAAATAATTATTGATTTTTTAAATGTTTCAATAACCGGGTTGAAAGCTTGACCATTTATGTTAGTTGAGAGTAAAACAACGTCGTAATCGTTACTTTTTATGGCATCTCTTGTTGAGGTGCACATTTCACATATATGACCTAGCTCGCTTAGTTTTGTAGCAATACTTTGCGCCAAATAAACTTCATTTTCTATAATTAGTATCTTCAAATCTTTGTCCAATCAAAATATTTTAAATTTGCGTTGGCTATCACACCGACACCCTCAGCTCTGCCTATAAAACCAAGTCTCTCGGTTGTAGTGGCTTTTATGTTTACTCTTTGGCTATCTATATTTAAGATGTCGCTAAGTGTTTTTCTCATTGTAATTTTATAATCACCGATTCTCGGTTTTTGGGCTGCTATTGTCAAATCCACATTTATGATAACAAAACCAAAATTACGGAGTTTTCTAACAACTATGCGTAACAACTCTTTAGAATCTACACCTCTGTATCTCTCATCATTGTCTGGAAACATTATACCTATATCTCCCATTCCCGCAGCTCCAAGTAGCGCGTCTATAAGCGCATGTATTGCTACATCACCGTCACTGTGAGCTTTGAAGCCATAAGCTGACTCAATTTTTACACCACCTAAGTACATCTCGCCTTTATCATCAAAAGCGTGAACATCAAATCCTGTTCCGCTAAAGGTGTCATCTGAGGGAGGCTCAAGGCAGGTAAGCTCTTTTAAATCAGCTATTTTGGTGATTTTATGAGCATCTTCTTCGCCTAAAATAAACTCTCTTGTGCCTCCGTTAGCAACTATAGCGCTGCTCTCATCCGTAAACTCTTCTTTTTGAAGAAGTGCGGATTTAAGAGCAGAGGTAAGTGAGAGTTGAGGGGTTTGAACCCTTTTTACTTTCTGCCTGTCTATAGTTTCATTACCATAAACAATAGTATCATTTACTCCTAAATATGGAACCACGCAGTCACTTTTTCCGAGATAAGAGATGATTTTTTTAAAAAATGCATCGCTAAAGCAAGCACGAGCAATATCGCTGACTAAAACATACTCCGTCTCTACATGCGCAAGAGAATTTTTAAGCGATTGCTGTCTTGAAGAAGCGCCTTTAACAAATGTATAATCGGCATGGTTTTTCATAAACTCTATATCTTCTTCTGATGAAGTTATAATAATTTTTTCAAAGTGTCCGATATTTTCACATCTTTTTGCTACAAATTGCCATAAAGGCTGCCCAGCAATTCTGAGCCACTGCTTTTTAACATCTAGCTCAAAACGCGATGAACTACCCGCAGCAAGTAAAATAAGCGTCAAGTTAGACAAAAAAAACTCCTGAATTTTGTAAGTGTTACGAAATTATACACATCAATAGCTTTTTTTTATCTTGAAGCAGACAATCCTTTTGCAAAAAATTTAATTTAATATATAAATTATCAAAGCAGATAATCAACTTAATATTATATTAACTTTATTTGACTATATTTTCAGTGCATGATAATTTAGTATATATAAATTTGGAGAGAATATGAGAACTTCTTGGGTACAAAAGCGTCAAAACGATCCTGTTAAAACACAGATGTACTACGCTAAGCAGGGTATAATAACCCAGGAGATGGAGTATGTTGCAAAAGTAGAAGATTTGTCTCCTGAGTTAGTTCGCAGTGAAATAGCAAGAGGAAGATTGATTATTCCTGCAAACGTAAATCATACCTCCCTTGAACCTATGGCAATAGGAATTGCAGCACGGTGCAAAATAAATGCAAATATCGGCTCCTCGGCAATAGCATCAGATGTTCAAGGCGAAGTTGAGAAGATGCAGGTATCACAGCACTATAAAGCCGACACTGCTATGGACCTCTCAACAGGCGGAGATTTGGACGAAATCCGCAAGGCTGTTATCGCCTCTTCAAAGATTCCTATAGGAACCGTGCCTATTTATCAAATCCTACATGATGTAGGAAACAAGATAGAGGATTTAAGCATAGAAGTTATGCTTGAAGTTTTAGAGCGCCAGGCAAAACAGGGTGTTAGTTACTTTACAATTCATGCCGGCTTTTTACTTGAGACTATGCCTAAAATCGCCAAAAGAAAGATGGGAATAGTAAGTCGCGGCGGAAGTTTAATGGCTGCTTGGATGATGCACTATCATAGAGAAAATCCTTTTTATACGGTATTTGATGATATTTTGAATATCTGTGCAAAATATGATGTCGCTTTATCTTTGGGAGATTCGCTTCGCCCGGGTTGTTTGGCGGATGCAAGCGATGATGCGCAGCTTGGCGAGTTGAAAGTTTTGGGTGATTTGACTCTTCGTGCTTGGGAGAAAAACGTTCAGGTTATGATTGAGGGTCCCGGACATGTTCCGCTCAATCAGATTGAGCGCAATATGAAACTTCAACGCGAGCTTTGTCATGAAGCGCCGTTTTATATCTTAGGACCTTTGGTTACGGATATTGCTGCTGGATATGATCATATAAGTTCAGCTATCGGTGCAGCTGTTGGCGGCTGGCACGGGGCAAGCATGCTCTGTTATGTAACGCCAAAGGAGCATCTAGGTTTGCCAAATGCCAATGATGTAAGAGAGGGAATTATCGCTTACAAAATTGCTGCTCACGCTGCTGATATCGCAAGAGGTCGTAAAGGTGCAAGAGATATAGATGATGAGATGAGTGATGCTAGATATAGTTTTAACTGGGAGAGACAGTTTGAGCTCGCACTTGACAGTGAAAGAGCAAGAGAATATCATGACGAAACTCTGCCTCAGGATGTTTTCAAAGAGGCTGAGTTTTGCTCCATGTGTGGACCGAAATTTTGTTCATATAAGATAACACAAAACATTATGGATAACCCAGAAGCGATTGAACAAATTGCTAGAGAGGTCAAGGAAAGAGAGGCTCTTGAAGCTTAAGAAAAAAATTTGATTGAGATAAGACAATTTTTGTCTTATTTAATTATGATAAAGTTATAAAAATAAAATTTATAAAGGAAATAAAGAGAAATGACTAAAGATATTGTAAATTCAGCACTCTCAAAAGTATTGTATCCAGGTTTTACTAAGGATATTGTAACTTTTGGTTTTGTTAATAGTATAGAGATTAGCGGTAATGATGTTAGTTTTAATGTTGAGATAACTTCAAGTGCTCCTGAAGTTGCGCAACAGATAACAGATGATGCAACAAAAGAGTTAAAAGCAGTAGGTGCTCTTAATGTTAGCGTGAATATAAAAGCTCCAAAAATGCCGGAGGCTCCAAAGCCAAAAAGTAAAAATATAGCACCTCACATTAAAAATTTTCTTATGGTTAGCTCAGGAAAAGGAGGAGTCGGAAAATCGACTACCTCTGTAAATATTGCTATTGCCCTTGCCGCACAAGGCAAAAAAGTAGGTCTTTTAGATGCTGATATTTATGGACCTAATATTCCTCGTATGATGGGAATCGCAGATCTTAAACCTGAAGTAACCGGAAATAAAGTTCTTCCTATGAAAGCTTATGGAATTGAGGTTATGTCTATGGGTTCACTTATGGAACCGGGTCAGTCACTTATGTGGCGTGGCGCTATGATTATGAAAGCAATTGAGCAGTTTTTAAGAGACATCTTATGGAGTGATTTAGATGTTTTAGTTATAGATATGCCTCCGGGAACTGGTGATGCACAGCTGACTTTAGCTCAAAGTGTGCCAGTTACAGCAGGTCTTACGGTTACAACTCCTCAAGCGGTTTCACTTGATGACTCTCGTCGCTCGTTAGATATGTTTAAAAAGTTAAATATTCCAATAGCCGGCATCATAGAAAATATGAGCGGTTTTATAGCACCTGATACAGGCGTTGAGTATGATATATTTGGCAAAGGAACATCGCAACCTATGGCAGATGAGTTTGGGACAAAAATAATTGCCGAGATTCCAATAGAGCCATCAATTAGAACAGGTGGAGACGAGGGTAAACCTATTACTTTTGTAAATCCTACTAGTGAGAGCGCAAAACGCTATATGGCTGCTGCTGAATCCGTTTGGGCAACTATAGAAGAGGTAAACGCAAAGGGCGGAGCGAGCAATGAAAGTGTTCAGCCGACAACACCTCCGGGAGTTAGTGCTTGCAGCACTAAGCATTAAAAATTAAAATAGCGGCGCATCTTCTGCGTCGTTACGCTCGTCACGTACTATTTGTACGCTTCCTCGCTAGACTTCTTTTTTAGAAGAAAATAAATTAAAATTCATCTCCACTTTTAAACATGTCTGGTTTAAATTCTACTATCTTGTTTCTTCCAGTATTTTTTGCTTCATAGAGTGCTGTATCTGCATACTTTATACATTTCCAAATCGTATCACCATCAGTAGGAAACTTAGCTATACCTATGCTTAAAGTCTTTTGTAACGGTTGAGTGTTTCCAACATCAAAAGAGAGTTTTGCAAATTCTGAATGTATTTTTTTTGCAATGCTCATCACTCCCTCATCGTTTGCGTTATGAAGCATAACAACAAACTCTTCACCCCCGTAACGAATTGCTAAATCAGAATCTCGAATACTTGAATTTAGTATCTTTGCTAGTGCAACGATTACCTTGTCGCCGACATCATGCCCATAGGTGTCGTTTACCATCTTGAAGAAGTCAACATCTATCATCATAACTGCAAACGTGTCGTTGTTTCTGTTTGCCTGACTCATGATTTTGTCTATAACTTCTTCTAAAAATCGTCTGTTATAAAGCCCCGTCATACCATCACGAAGAGAAGTGTCTCGTAATTTTTCCATTAAAATTTGGCTTTCGATAACTGGTTTTGCAGCTTCAAGGTAGTGCTTGATGCTTGAAATATTCTTCTTCATCAAATCTACCTCTTCTATCTTGTTTGATGTCATAGAGACGGTTAATGAAATATCGTGGTTGATATAAAAAGGTATGCATACATAGTTTATGTCGACTGACGAACATGCTTTGCATAGATTTGGAAATTCTGTTGAGATTGTTACGCTGCTTGTTCTAAATGCTCTGCAATTAAGTGCATTTTTGTTTGTTTTTTCAAAACATATATTATCTTCTTCAGTGCTGTAGATAATTCTTCTCTCTGCTGTTACATTATTTACTTCGTAAAAAGCAAAGTGACCAATATGGTATTTGAGTTTTAAGATATCAATTATTCTTCCGTAAACTTCTTCTTTTGAACCGTCTAGTTCGATAGTCTTTTTAAATTTATATATATCTGATAATTCACTAATGATAGTTTTTGCTTCATGAAGTGGGTCGTTTGATAGTGCAGCTCCCTGCGGTATAAAAGTTGCAAGATTGTATTTTATATCTCCGAAAGTCTCCTGCATCTTGCGAAATAGGGAGTTCATTTGATTTACGACACTTTTTGCATCCCCGCCGACTTTGGAGATAAACTCATGTGTAAAATCTCCTCTGTATGCTTTTTTGATACCACTTTGAAGATTTGAAAATAGATTCATATATGGAGTTACATAATAGTTAATCAGCACTAAAACAATAATTATAAACAGGAGATTTATTCCTAAAATTTTAAGCACTGTTATCATGCCGCTGTTTCTCATATCGCTTATATCAAACTCCATGCTTATAATGCCTAGAGTATCTCCTCTATTTACATTATGACATGAGACGCAGTCTGTACTATCCGCAGGAGTTGAAGCTTTGTATGGAATGGTAACTCTTAGAGTCGTGTCTTTAGTGTTTTCAGTGATTTTTTGGATGCTCTCCCCGGTTCTTAAAACCTCTTCATCAAGATCGTCTCTTACACTCTCGGATTGTAAACCTTTTCCATATTGAGAAATAACATTTTCTCCTCTAGCAATCCAGAGTGATTTTATATTATTGTTTGTGGCGATTTTGTCTAAAAAATATTGTCTTTTATCCATCATGTTATTAACCATGTGTGCTGTTAAGCCGTCTTTGACAATGTTTGCTGCCATTTGAGACTTTTCAACGGCACTATTTATACTGTACTCTCTAAAATTAAGAGCTATATTTATAATGGTTGCTGCTGTAAGCCCTAGAAGCATTATAGTTACGATTAGCATTAGTTTTGATTTTGTAGTCATGTTTGATACCATTTGTTAAAATTTAATTTAATCCAATAATAGCTAAGTAAATATAAATTTAATATGAAAATAAGAAATAATTATTCTACAGTAACGCTTTTTGCTAAATTTCTAGGCATATCAACATCGTTACCTAACCTTATGGATATCTCTAAAGAGAGAAGTTGAAGAACTACCATCATCTCAAAAAACTCCAACATGTAGTGTCTGCATGCAGAGATTTGTACAAAGTCATCTGCTTTGTCAAACACTTCTTGGCTAATAGCACAGATGGTAGAGTCCCTCGCACTGAGCTCCTCAACATTGCTTTTTGTTTTCTCATAGTGCAGATGTTTTGGAAGTAGGGCGATGGTAAAGAGTTCAGGATCAGCAAGCGCAATTGGACCGTGCTTCATCTCTCCCGCAGGATAGCCCTCTGCATGAAGGTACGAAATCTCTTTGAGTTTAAGAGCGCCCTCAAGTGCTAAAGGATAAAAAATATCTCTGCCGATAAAGAAAAAGCCGTGACCGTGAAGATATCTTTTTGACAATCTTTTTATGCGCTCATGCATCTCATCCGTAACTTTTACATGAGAGGGAACCTCGCGAAGCAGTGAGATATGTGATGCTATTTCACTTTTATTAAGTGAGTTTTTCATCTTTGCGATGTAGAGGCTTAGCATCCAAA
>NZ_JALNZY010000123.1 GCF_023229105.1 Sulfurimonas sp. | reverse complement strand
GCAAATATAGTCTCTCCTTTGTTTGGCGGCATTGCAGCAACTGGAGCAATAGCTAGAACCGCAACAAATGTAAAAAACGGTGGGCGAACTCCGATAGCGGGTATCGTACATGCTATAACTCTGCTTTTAATTATGCTTATATTTGCAAACTATGCAAAGCTTATTCCCATGGCATGTCTGGCTGGAATTTTAATCGTTGTAGCATACAATATGAGCGAATGGCGCTCCTTTATCTCAATTTTAAAAGGCTCTCCTTTTGACATTATAGTTCTACTAAATACCTTTTTTCTTACAATCTTTGTAGATTTAACCGTAGCTATACAAATCGGTGTCGTTTTATCTTCACTGCTATTTATGAAAAGAATGGCAGATATCGGCATAAAAATTCCATCTAAAGTTGACAGCGATTTGCTTGAGGATTATTCTGATTTGCCTAAAGAAGTTTCTATATATGAGATTAGCGGTCCACTCTTTTTTGCTTCTGCTAAACAGTATTCTGTAATGATAAAGGAGATAGGACTTAAGAGTAAAATATTGATTATTCGTATGCGCCATGTTCCTTTTGCTGACTCAACTGCTCTTCATGATTTTGAACAGATGATAAAAACACTTCAAAAATCAGATGTCAAACTGATTCTCTCTGGTGTAAACAGCTCTGTACTTCAAGACTTGAAAAGACATAAGATAGCATCTTTAATCGGGAATGAAAACATACTAGACTCGTTTGATAAAGCGGTGCAATATGCAAAAAATATTGTTATTCAAATGCGTGAGCCTAAAGCAGATCTGCTTTAGGCTCACCAAAATAGTACCCCTGAGAAAAATCAACCCCTAACTCTTCTACTTTTGCCTGAACTTCACCATTGTGTACAAACTCCGCTATAACTTTTATATTGCTTTTTTTACATAATGAAACTATCGTCTCTACGATAATTAAACTCTTTATATCACTCAAAATATTTTTTATAAAGGAGCCATCTATTTTGAGATAATCCGGCGAAAACCTTAAAAGTCTAGAGAAGTTTGAACTCTGAGAGCCAAAATCATCGATAGATATTTTAAAACCATGATATCTAAGCATATTTAACTGTTTAATAATTTCAGGCGTATCAAGAGTGCTAATATCCTCAAGCATCTCTAATGATAATCTTGATGGTTTTATATCATACTTTTTAGCACATTTTAAAAGAAACTCCTCTAAGTAGTTCAGATGTAAATCCACACTTGTGATGTTTATTGAAAACTCATACTCGTTGCTGCTGAATTTTTTAAAACTTTGCTCAATTACGGTTTTTGTAACTAAAGAGAGGGTGCCCGTCAATCTAGATGCTTCCATAAACCTTATCGGAGGCGTTATTATCCCCTCATCTAATATTCTTATCAAACACTCATATTTTTGGATTTTCTTTGTTTTATTATTGATTATAGGTTGATAGTAGGTAATGAGTTGCTCATTTTCAAATGCCTCTTTTATCTTATCAATCCAGTAGATATTCTCTTGCTGTCTTTTTATGTAGCTAGAGTTAGGGTCATAAATTTTATAAGAGGCTCTTCTGTGTTCTCGCAACTCTTTTATGGCTATTCTGGCATTTTTTAATATCTCGCTGCCTCTACCTGTTGAGACACCTATACTTACGGATACTTTTATATCTATGTCATCTAAAACTAAAATATCTGTTTGATCAAAAAAAGAGACCATAGAACTTGCATCATCACGGAGCGTTTTTAAACTTAGCTTATTTGTTGATACAAGTACGAACTCATCTGAGTTTAATCTAAAGAGTTTTGAATTGTACGGCTTGACAATAGCTATCAGTTTTGCCATTTCTATAAGTAACAAATCACCTATTTTAAATCCATAAGCATTGTTGACATTGCTAAAATTGTCTATATCTATTAAAAATATATTAGCATATTCTAGATTTTGCAAATATTTTATTAAAGCAAATCTACTAGGTAAGTTCGTTAGTGAATCTATATACATATCTTGCATGACTACCTACTTTTCACGAGGATATAACTCTGTGGCTGTATGGATCTGTATTTTGGCATACCCATGCCTATTGTTGCATTTACATATGTCGGATCTGCGATGACATAATCCTTTGAGCCTGCCTTTACCTTCTCTCCATCAAGCGGAATATAGAGTGCTGTTGCCATGTGATCTTTATATTTTACACCTACTACGCTCACCTCAAAAAGCTCTTTTATAAGATAGGAAAACAAAACTGCCCTATCTTCACAATCCGATTTGTCAAAATAGAGAGTCTCCTGTGCAAACATTACCTTCTCTCTTGAAAACTGTTGCTCATCTTGCTCATATTTAAATGCCTTTTGCACAAAGGCAAGCACAAAGTTCATAGCCTCACTAGCTTTTTTGCCATCTATATATTTTTTGATTGCCGTCGCCAAATCTTTATATGTTTTAGTCTCAATCGGAGCATTAAAAAAAGTTTCGTAATCTGCTTGAGGGTAAGAAGCCATAAAATCTATAAGATTTTTGTTGTAGGAAATGGGAATATCATATCTTTTGTCAAAATGAAAAAAGCTTAAAACTTTACTCTGAGTGTTCTGCTTTAATGCAGGAAGTATATCTAAAGAGAGATCAAGAGATTTAGTAGATCCGGGATAGTCCTGTTTATAGGAAAAAATTCTTTGGGCATCATTTTTTGCATAGCTAGATAAAATATAGTATTTCTTCTCATCAAAATTATAGCTTGGCGTAGAGTAGATTGTTTTTGCCGAGTAGTGCATCAGAACTACATGTTTTTTATCTAAGCCTATCTTTACCGCGTAACCTAGTTTACTTAGCAAAAACCAGCTGAGAAGTTTAGAGTTGTCTCTATTTTCATATGTATTGTCTGAAATTTTTGAAACTAAAAGATAGATACCCCAATCATTTAGATTCATAGCTTTTGAGAGTTTTTGTATATCTAAAAGCAGAGGTTCATACTTACTTGAAGCTACGCTGTCAAAAAAGTTTGCTATTGCACTCTGCCCTGAAGGATAAAAATTTGCTTCTTTAATCCCCTTTGGAATATAAAATCCCACATGCAAACCGTAAAAATCAAATGAAATATCTTTTGGTTTTTTCTCCAAAGAGTCAAGATCCGCCTGCGCTTGCGGCACTACTAACGACTCCTCTTTAGCTGACTCATTATCTTCAATCTTTATATTTATCTTTGGTCCGACAGGATTTAGTGCTTGAGGTCTTGCAGGTTCAATATTTAGGGGTTTTTGCTTCTCGTAGAAAAGTTTAGGTTCTTCAAGAGTATATGCTTTCCACTCTTGCTTTAGATATTGGCTAAAAGC
>NZ_JALNZY010000036.1 GCF_023229105.1 Sulfurimonas sp. | reverse complement strand
TAGGCATGGCACTTCTTATTTTGCTGATAGCTACGAGTTCGCTTAGCAGTAGAAAAAACATTGCATCTCTTTTAATGCTATCTGTTTTTCTATTTGGCTCAGAGCATCTTCAGGCAGGAGTTTTGGATTTTATGGATTTGAAAAAAGCAAAGGAGGCGTATGAGGTTGGGGGGTATAAAAAAGCCGCAAAGCTATACGAAGAGCATGCACAAAGTTCGTCAAATGAACGGAGTTATTATAATGCCGCTAACGCATACTATAAAGATAAAAAATACAAAGAAGCGATAGAAGCATATAAAAAAGCGACCTTCAAGGAAGAGGAACTAAAGGCAAAAAACTTCTCGAATCTTGGAAATGCTTATGTAAAAGAGGGCGATTTGCAAAAGGCGTTAGAAGCGTATAAGAGCTCTTTGGAGATTTTAGAAGATAAAGATACAAGAGATAATATGCAAGAGGTTGAGAAGCTTTTAAAGGAACAAAAGAAAGAGTCAAAACAGAGCGAGCAAGATAAACAAAATCAAGAAGATAAAGAGCAAAGTGATAAAGATAAGAGTAAAAAAGAGAACAAAGAAGATAAGTCCGACAAGAAAGATAAATCTAAAGAGGACAAAGATGAGAACTCTGAGATGAATGATAAATCAGATAAAAAAGAGGAGTCTAAAGAAAAAAGTGAAGAGTCGGATAAAAAAGAGTCTAAAGATGAGAACTCTAAAAAGAACGAGAAGCAAAACAAAGAAAAAGATTTACAGAAGTTAGAAAAAAAAGATGAAAATAGCTCTGATGCATCAATCTCGCAAGAAGATATTATGAGCGATGAAGAGCAGATGAAGTGGATAAAAGAGCTAAGCGGCGATAGTTCTACATATCTCTATAAGCTAAATGAGCAAGAGGACACTACAAAAAACCAAGATGAGAAACCATGGTAGAATATAAAGGCAAAAGATGAGAACAATTACTAAACTACTATCTATATTATTACTATTTTATAGTGTGGCATATGCGGGAGTTATCGCTACAGCAACTCCTAAAGAGGTGGAGTTAGGCGAGATGGTTACATACTCGCTTAGTATCTCAGGCGAAGATATAACAAGACCAAATATACGCAGATTGTGTGATAGCGATGTAATCTCCACAAGTTCACAAACTAGCATGCAGATAACAAACGGAGATATTAGTAAAAACTACATACTAAGCTATAAATTTGTTCCGCAAAAAAGCTGTGTTATCAATCCTGTTGAGGTTGAGATAGATGGCAAAACAGAGTCAAGTAATACAGTAGAAGTGAAAGTTGTCCCTGTAAGCGGTGCAAAAGATTTGGATTTTGTTTTAAAACTGCAGAGCAGTAAAGAGGAACTTTTTGTAGGCGAAGAGTTTGATTTAACATTGACTTTTAAGCAAAGAAGCGATGCAGAAGCAGTTGACAATGAGTTTACTCCGCCTGAGTTAAAAGGATTTTGGATTAAAAGTGAGTCACAGCCAAATAGATATCAGGAGTCAAAATATACAATTACCGAGATTGTATATACATTAGCACCGCAAAGAGCAGGTAAGCTAAAGATTCCTAAAGCTCAGATGAGAATAGCATCACGTGGTTCAAGGGCGAGCAGTTGGGGGGATTGGATTCCTACTATAAAATGGAAGACATACTTCTCCAATGAGCTTGAGTTTGATGTCAAACCACTTCCCTCAGGCGTAAATTTGGTTGGAGATTTTAGCATCAAGGCATTTGTTGATAAGAGCGAGATTAAAGCAAACGAGGCGATAGATTTAACACTAGAAGTAGAAGGTGCGGGAAACTTAGAGGATATAAAAAGTTTTAAGCCTGACATAAAAGACGTAGCAGTATTTGATGAAAAAATTTCTATAGAGGGTAAAAAACTTACCCAAAAACTAGCTTTTGTAGCCGATAGAGATTTTGTAATTCCCTCTTTTTCATTAAGATATTTTGATTTAAAAACAAAAGAGATAAAAGAGATTTTTACAAAAGAGATAAAGATAAATGTATTAAATCAGAAGACAAAAGAGGAGATAAAAGTTCAAAAAGAGCCAATACAAGAAGTTGCTGCTACTACACAAAAAGCGGAGCAGGACGGTGTTACTTTAGCTTTTGTCTTTATCGGCGGTTTGATATTTGGTGTGATACTGATGCTCTTTAAGCCTCATTCTCTGGCAAAAAAGCAAAAAAGCGGCACAATAAAGGAGCCAAGAGTGCTTCTTGTCAAACTTCTTCCCTTTAGGGATGATAAGGATGTCGCTGAAATAGTTGATGTGTTGGAGAGAAATATCTACTCTGGGGAGAAGATAGAGGTAGATAAAAAAACCTTGAGAGAGGTTTTAAAGAGGTATGAGATAGGTTAATCCAAAATATCGTGAAGCCTGTTTCCGGCTTCTATATTTTTGTGGACTTTGTCCCACTCCTCATCTTTTATATGCTTTTTTAGGATGCTTAACTCATTTTCGAAAAGCGTGATTGCTTCAAGCAGATTTTCTCTGTTTTGTCTAAAAATATCTTCCCACATATTTGCAGAACTCTTTGCCAGACGGCTCATGGAGCGAAAACCACCCGCAGCAAGAGCTAGGATGTTTTTTTTGTTTTCTTGATTCATTACAGTATTTGCAAGAGAGTAGGAGATAGCATGAGGCATATGAGAGATAAAAGCGGCATGACGGTCATGCTCGCTTGCTGACATGAAGTATCTTTTCATACCTAAAGCTTTAAATATCCTTTTAGCAACATCAGCTTGAGTCTTCCCGCTACCTTCCAACTCACATAACACTACAGCTTTGTCTAGATAGAGGTCCTTAACTGCAGCTTGCGGTCCGAAGTTTTCAGTTCCCGTCATCGGATGGGCTGCTACAAAATTTTCTCTAATGCTCAGCGGTACAGCGGCAATAATTTTTGCTTTTGTGCTTCCTAAATCTATAATTGTTGTATTTTCTTTTATATCGGTTAAATTATGAAGCGCAGAAATTATGCCATCAACGGGGATAGCTAAAAAAATTACATCATAATTTTTTACTTCATCAAACTCTACTATTTTGTCAACTAAACCAAGTTTTAGAGCTTCTTGTCGGTGAATATCATTGTGATCACTCCCGACAATTGTGCTTATAAAATCTATTTTTTTTAAACTTATGGCAAGAGAACCTCCCATAAGCCCCAATCCTACTATCGCTACTTTCATCTCAATTCTTTGTTTTAATTTCTCAAATTATACAGAGTTTACTTAATATTAACCTCATAAAAGGTAAAATCTGCTCTTATTTTATAATCATGGGAACTTAATGAGAAAATTTTTAGCAGTGTTATTTATCCTTCTAGCAGTAAACTCTTTCGCATACACAATAAATTCTATCAAATACAAAGGCATGGTTAATATGTCGGAGACTGTAGCATTAAGAATGCTAAAGTTTGAAGTGGGTGATGCCGTTGATGATAAGATGCTTGATGCTTCCATTAAGACCTATTATAAGCAGGGATATTTTGATGATATATGGATTACTTTAGAAGAAGATGGGGTTTTAACATTTCATTTTAAAGAGAAACCGCTTATCTCAAAAATAGAGCTAAAGGGCTGGAAAGAGAATGACAGCGAGATAAAAGAGAGTATTATTCAGATAAAAGTCGGTGCACTTTATGACGAGAAAAAAATAGAAGCTGCAAAAAAGAGAATTATAGAAGCCATAAGTCAAGAGGGCAAGATTGACAGTGTCGTGGAGGTTCAAAAGGAGCTTTTGGATAACGGAAGTTATAAGATAGTTTTTTTAGTCAACGAAGGTGCAGAGATTGTTATAAAAGAGCTTAAATATAGTGGGGTTTTAGGTTTAAGCAGTAGCAAATTTGATGAGATAATCGCAAATAAAGAGCGAGAGTTTATGGGGTGGTTCTGGGGTAGAAACGACGGCAAGATGAAAGTAAATGACTTGGCTTATGATCCGCTTAGAATCCGTGATGTTTATATGCAACATGGCTATTTAGATGTTGATGTAAAAGAGCCGTTTGTAAAAGTAAACTTTGATAACTATACGGCAGATATGAGTTATCAGATAAAAGAGGGAGAAGTCTATACTGTTAACGCTATTACAATTGAGCAGCAGAAACATGTAATAGACGAGGCAAAAATAAGAGAGCTTATAAAGCTTGAAGTAGGAAAATCCTTTAATGTTGAAACTTTCCGCAGTGATGCACAAAAAATAAAAACACTTATTGCAGATATGAGCTATGCGTTTGTTCAGGTTGTTCCGGATTTAAAAAAAGATAAAGATAAAAAAGAAGTTGAAGTTGTTTTCAAGATTACACCCGGCGATAAAGTTAAAATAAGAGACGTAGTTATTGCGGGAAACAGCAGAACACTCGATAGAATCATAAGAAGAGAGCTCTACCTTGGTCCAGGAGACATGTATTCGTTGACGGATCTCTCTGACTCAAGAAATGCGCTTGGAAGACTTGGATTTTTTGACGGAAACACAATCGAAGAAAAAAGAGTAGATAATCAGACGATGGATTTGGTTGTCAAGGTCAAGGAAGCACCTACAGGCAATATTCAGCTAGGCGGAGGATATGGAAGCTATGGCGGACTTCTTGTAAGTGTTGCAGTAGATGATAGAAATATATGGGGTTCAGGTATAAATGTAGGAGTAAAAGCCGAGCGTTCAGAGTTGACATCTAACTACTCTTTTAGTATCTCTAATCCCAGATTAAACGACAGCGATTTTAGCGGTAACTTTTCTATCTATACTTCAGAGTATGAGTACAACGACTATACCATATATTCAGATGGTATAAGTTTAGGATTAGGGTATAGATTTACAAGGCATATTAGTGGCTATCTTGGATATGGATTCTCACAAAACAGTTATGATTTTGATGAAAACTCAACATATTACAATGATGACTATTATTATGAGAATTACTCAAAAAGCTCTGTTACTGCAAGTCTTAAATATGATGATACTGATGACTTTTACCTTCCTAGAAAAGGTTTTACATTAACACAAAGTATTGAACAAAGCGGACTTGGAGGAGATGCTGACTTTATTAAAAGCAGGACAAGTTTCGGGGCTTACAAAGGGCTTGAAGAGTGGTTAGGATTTGATGCTATAGCAAGATACAAAGCAAAGATAAATTATGTAAAAGAGATGGGCTACCTTCCTGTTGCCGAGAGATTTTACTTGGGTGGGATAGGAAGTGTAAGAGGTTATGAATCATACTCTTTGTCTCCAACGGTAGAAGATGCACAACGAAGTGACGGGGTAAGGCGTGTAGGCGGCGACTTTAGTGCATCTAACAGTTTTGAGATTAGTTTTCCGCTTGTTCCAAAAGCCAAAATGCGTTTAGTTACATATCTTGACTGGGGATATATAAGTGCATCAGGAGATGCGCCGTTAGTGAGCAGTTCAGGCAGTTCTACATATTTCTCAAACAATATCTCTCGCGGCGGAGTTGGTGCAGGGCTTGAGTGGTTCTCTCCAGTTGGACCGATTCAGCTAATGTTCTCAAAACCTTTAGGGGAAAAAGAGGGTGATAAAACATCAGCATTTGAATTTACAATGGGGCAGAGATTTTAATAAAAGCTCTGTTGTTAAGAGGATAAATTAAATAAATTAGAGAGAATAAAATATAATATTTATACTATTTTTTCTCATCATATCTAACTTTTTAACGCTCTCTTTTGCTAGGTAGAGACTATTCTTAGATTCTATTTTTAGCTCTGGACTCTCAAAGCTAAGAGTAAAGTCAATATTTCTAGGATAGTGACTAAGAAGTGCAACACCCAACGAAAGAAGATAACTCAAGGACTCTAGCTGATCTATATCCGGAAGAAGATCTTTAAACTTTTCAACATGAGAAGGTGAAGGGAGTTTTCTTTTTGCATATCTTATTAGAGTTGCTATTAAAATTATCTGCTCATGAGTAAAGCCAAACTCCAAAGCGTCTTTTATAAGATTGTAGCCGTTTTTGTTGTGTGAGTAGTAATGAATATTGTTTCCGCTCATACAGAGTTTTGCAGCTATTGCCAGCTCATAACGATATTTTTTTTCAATTTTTAACTCCTCATGTGTTAAATCAAATAGTGTTTTAGAGACCTTGCAGAGCTGATTTGCATAAGTTTGATTATCAACATGTGAATCGAGTATATATCTTAGAGATGTGTTGTAATTAAGAGGAAATCTATCATTTGAGTTTCTTAAAAGATCTGTTAAAAACACCCCTTCTCTTACTCCTGCACCGCTTGTTAAAAGCTTTTTTATCTTAAACTTTTCAAAAACTCTTAAAAGAATAAGTACACCCGGTTTTATAACATCAAGTCTGCTATTTTTTATGCCAAGATCTTTAAGTTCATCTTCGTCGGAGTTTAGTATCTTCTCTAGCACTGCTTCAAACTCGTCGCAGTTTGGTTGATATGCATGAAGCTTATCTATGGGGTATCCGCTTTTGTTTAAAATTGCATTAGATATCGCCCTAAATGTCCCGCCTATACCTATAAGGGTAGATATATTTGCCTCATCTAACTGCTCAAGCTGGGAGTCTATATATACTTTTGCACTCTCTACGTCGTTTTTGTCAAAAAAGAGTTCTTTTAATCTAACCGTACCTAAATCTATAGAGATATTAGAGCTAATATTCTGTTTGTCTATTAGTGAGAACTCTGTAGAGCCGCCACCGATATCTATACTAAGCGCATTTTTCTGCTGTGGTAAAAGATTAATGCAAGCAACTGCTCCAAGGTAAGCTTCTCTTTGCCCGTCTATGACCTTTATATTTAGACCAAGAGAGTTTCTAACTCTGTTAATAAAGTCTTTTTGATTGGGAGCATCTCTAAGGGCAGAAGTTGCGACGCAGAGAGTTTTTCTTGCTTTAAATGAGGAGATTATAGATAAAAAATCCCTAAGAGCATCAAAAGCTCTTTGCATCTGAATTTCTTGAAGATTTCCGCCATTTTGATAGGCGTATTCAGAGATTCTTACTCTGCTTTTTGCTTCATGAAGTATATGAAATGCAAATCGAGAAGTTTTCTCATAAATAACCATTCTAACCGAGTTAGAACCTATGTCTATGACTGCTACTCGTTTTGCCAAACCTCTACTCTTCTGCTAAAATATTTTTATATTTAAACTGAAGTTCCGCAATAGATTCTACATTATCTTTATCTGGAATAATACAGTCAACCGGGCAGACAGATATACATGCAGGTTCGTCATAAACACCTACACATTCAGTACAACGATCTGGATCTATGAAGTAGATCGGATCTCCCTCTTCAATAGCCATAGTTGGGCACTCTTCACGACATGCGTCGCATGCAATACACTCATCACTTATTATCAAAGCCATTAAAATACCTTATAGTTATAATCCAAATATAAATAAATCAATAAAATATATTTATATGTGCCCGATTTATATCAGAAAAGAGTTAAATTTTTACTTAAGTAAAAATTAAAACAAAGTTATTGGCTGTTTGTAACTTTTAATTTGCACGCAATATTACAAATGAATGCTAGCTTTACGCTTAAACACACTTTTTAGTGCTCCTGAAACTAACATAAACCTTATTTTAATTCGTTGGCAGAATACATGAAAGTTTTGAGCTTAAGTTTAAAGTAGCTACAGTACCTAAAACCCCATCTGTTCTGTTTTTTATGCTTATTTTTGCACCTAGTGCATCTGCGGCGCTTTTAGCTAAAAAGAGCCCTAGACCTACGCCTGATTTATTACCTGCTCTTTTAAACGGTGCAAAAAAATCTGAACTCTCATCTATCCCGCATCCCTCATCGATTACTTCTATTAGCAAACCATGATTGTTTAAAGAGCTTCTCAGCGTTACATTTTTATTTTTTGGTGTAAATTTCAGGGCATTTTGTAGAAAATTTTGTACGATTTGATTTAGAAGACCCACTTGAATAATTGTCATAAAACCATCTGGTTCAAAATGCATTTGAAGAGTTTTTCCTTCGTTTGCGGCTAAAAGATTAAAGTCATCAGCCTTCTGTTTTAAGACTTTTATGACATCTACCTCTTGAGGTTTTTCAAGCTGCATTCCCTCTTGACGACCAATGTTTAGTATGTTTGAAACGATTATGTTCATCTCATCTATGGTTTTGTTTGTTACTTTTATGGCATCTATATACTCCTCTGCGGAGCGTTTTTTTATAAGAGTAACTTGGTTTTTGAGTTTGATAACCGCAAGTGGAGTCTTTAGCTCATGAGCCGTTCCGATAAATAACTCTTTTTGATACTTTACAAAATTTTGTATTCTTGCAATAAGGTGATTAATAGTAGCTCCAAGCGGCTCAAACTCTTCTGGTAGCTCCTCTACTATGATAGGGCGCATAAGATGCTCGTTCATGTTTGAGAGCTTATTGCTTAGGGTTCTAACAGGCAAGACAAGCATCTTTGAAAGAGCGATTGCATATATAACGACGAGTAAAAAACCTGCAATATTTATGATAAACAGAGAGTTTAGAATTTTGTTTAAAAGCTCTCTTGTGGGAGTAATATCTTTTGTTATTTTTATATAACTTAGCTCATCTATATTAAGTGGATGCATCAGCACAACGTATGATTTTTTTTCTTTTGTTATCTCAAAAAAATCAATATCCAAAAGAGGCTGCTTAAGATATATAACTTCAATACTTATTCCTAAATAGATTTCAGGCGTAGGGACTTCCTGCCCATAAATGGATTGGTTGCTTGCAATATTTTTTGCATATACAAGAAGATCTTTGTGTTTTTCTTCTAATATTGAGCTTTGGATATAATAGTATAAAATATATGAAAACATAAGTATAAGAGAAGCAGAAGAAATTATGAGTTGGATTAAAAAACTTTGCCTGATACTTCTTCGTGAGAACATTTTTTACCTATAGTAATATAAAGTTTGTAATTGTAACTTATTTAACTTCAAAATAGAAATTTGTAATTTCTTGCATGCAGACTTTTAGAGGATGGAGTATTACTGCGTGAAAAAGAGATAACTCCTTTCACGAAATAAAATAGTTAATTTATCTCTTTTGGAAAACAGAAACGGTAGCCGCGACGGCGAACAGTCTCAATAGTAGTTATGTTTAAAGGTTTATCCATTTTTTGTCTAATTTGGTTAATAGCAACTTCTATTACGTTTGGAGTAACAAGTTCTGGTTCTTCCCAGATAGCATCAAGTAACTGCTCTTTTGAAACAATTTGATCACGGTGACGCGCTAAGTGAGTAAGAACTTCAAAAGGTTTGCCCTTTAGTTCTATATCAATCTCTTTGTATGTGATTTTTTCTTCTTCAGGATTGATAATTAGGTCTTCAATCTCTATAATATTGCTGCCTCCAAAACGAAGACGAGCATCAAGGCGAGCAACAAGAACATCAAAATCAAAAGGTTTTCTGATATAGTCATCAGCACCACTTCTAAGAGCTTCTATCTCGCTCTCGTTATCGTCTCTTGCAGATAAAACTACTACAACAGTCTTTGGAGTTTTAGTTTTGATATCGCCGATAATGTCGATACTGTTTCCATCGGGAAGCATCCAATCCATCAACACTAGGTCATAGTTACGAATATCTAGGTAGTACTCTCCATCTTTGAGAGTCTCAACAACATCGCTTTGATAACCATACTCTTTTAACCCCTCCGCAAGCATTTTGTTTAATGTGACTTCATCTTCTATAATTAGAATGCGCATAAATTTTGTCCTATGAGTGAATATTTTGACGAAATGATATCATAATTTTAGGTTAATTTAAAGTAGTTTTTAATTTTTCTTTAATAAAACTTTAACTTATAATTAAGATTGAGAATTGAAATAATCGCTTACACTTACCTTGCAGCCTTTTAATATTGAGGGTTTTGTTACTTTTAAATTTATGCTTTTTATCGCTTTGTATTCTTTAACTAACTTTAAATTTATCTCTTTTAAAGCATCTTCTATAAGTAAAAATTGACTTTTTAGCATTGTTTTTTTTATAATTTGAACAATATCTGCATAATTTATAAATCCATCTTTATAGTCATACTCTATAGCAGCGTTTACGATAACATCTTGAGGTTTTACTCTCTCAAAGTCTAAGATTCCAATAATACATTGAAATTTTAGATCTTCAATATGAATTGTCATACTACTCTTTTTTCTTCGCCCCTAAAGAGGCGTATAATATTTGGTATATGTTTGTAAAAAAGTATAAATCCTATAATTAAAACAGGAGAGTGTGCCATGTCTGGATGAATTATAAAACTAGCAATGATTAGTGCACCAAGAGCAGTAAGTGAAGAGAGCGAGGATATTCTTATAACTTTTGCTCCAAATGCCCAAACAGCTAATGCAATTATGGTCTCAACAGGAAGCATAAACATCATGACTCCCATGCCGGTTGCGACACCTTTCCCTCCCTCAAAGCCCAAATAAGGGGAGAAGCAGTGACCTATGACCGCTAAGACTGCTATCCCCCAGAGGGTAGCTTCGCTTACTCCTGCAAAATAGGCTATAAGAAGCACTATAACACCTTTTATAGCATCAAGAGCTAGTGTTGCAATTCCAAGTTTTTTGGCTAAAGAGGGATTGCTCTCTTTTACGACTCTTAAAACGTTAGTAGCACCAATACTGCCTGAACCGCTTGCTTTTATATCTACACCGGCAAATTTTTTAGCCAGAAGCAGACCAAAAGGGATACCGCCTACAAGATAAGCCGCAATAAAAAACTGAGCATTTGTATTAAATAAAAAATCCATTTAAAACCTTCTGAAATATTTGTGCAATTGTACTTCATCTATGATTATAAGCATATAAATTTTATGAACCAAATAATATTTTTGTTATAATGGTGCTACTAAAAAAGAGGATTTTTTTTGAAACTTACAAACGAAGAGCTGAAAGAAAAAATAAATGAATATAAAAAGAAGTTAAGCGTAACGGTTGTTGCACATTTTTATCAAAGAGATGAAGTTTTTGAGATGGGTGATATTACGGGAGATTCTTTGGAGCTTGCCATTAAAACAAAGGAGGACAACTCTGAGTATGTCGTCTTTTGCGGGGTGGGATTTATGGGGCAGAGCGTAAAGGTTTTATCGCCAAACAAGAGAGTTGTTATGCCAAAAGCAGCATGCTGCGCTATGGCTACGATGATTGACGGAATGCAGTTTGACAAATCGGTAAAAGCGCTTAATGATGCAGGGATTAAAAATGAAAATATTTTGCCTATAACATATATCAACTCTAACGCCGACGTAAAGGCAAAAGTGGCAAAAATGGGCGGCATGGTATGCACAAGTTCAAATGCTAAAAAAATTATAACAAACGCTATCGGTGAGGGTAAAAAGATACTTTTTGTTCCCGATAGATGCTTGGGACAAAATATAGCAAATCAGATGGGACTGAAATCTTGTGTCATCGGAGATGGAACAAACCTCGCGGAAGCGGATATTATCTGCTATAACGGTTTTTGCTCGGTTCATCAGCTCTTTAGTGTAGATGATATCAACTTTTACCGCAAGAAATATCCTGGTATTTTGATAGTTGTACATCCCGAGTGCGACCCTGCAATCTGTAATGCAGCGGACTTTGTAGGTTCAACTTCGCAAATTATAAAATATATCAAAGAGTTGCCCGAGGAGCAAAAAGTAGCGGTTGGAACCGAGTTTAACTTAGTTAACCGTCTTCGCTCAAAAAATACCTATGTTCTCTCCTCTACAAAACCTGAGTGTCCGACTATGAATGAGACAACGCTGCAAGATTTGTATGATATACTCAAATCTATTGATGAGGGCGCTCCATTAAACGAGATACTTGTAGATGAAGAGACACAAAAATGGGCAAAAATTGCACTAGAGAGAATGTTGGCACTATGATGAAAGAGTTTGTAAAAGCAACCTTGGCTCAAGATGTTGGACGTGGAGATCTCTATGCTTTGGTTGAGCCGAGTGTGAGCGCAACTGCTAAAATAATTGCCAAGAGTGATGGCATAACTGCGGGCGTTGCATATATAAATGTTTTGGCAGAACTTGAAGATTTTGAGATAAGCTGGAATGTAGATGATTCAGAGAGTTTCGTAAAAGGCGATGTTTTAGCAAATATTAGCGGAAGCTCACATGTGCTCTTGAAGATAGAGAGAACTCTTTTAAATATGCTCCTTCATGCAAGTTCGATTGCGACTTTGACTAAAAAATATGCAGAAATTTTAGAACCATACGGCGTGAAACTTTTAGATACTAGAAAAACAAGACCCCTTTTGAGAGTTTTTGAAAAGTATGCCACACGTTGTGGCGGAGCAGTAAATCACCGAATGGGACTTGATGATTCGCTGATGATTAAAGATACGCATCTAAAAACTATTGATAATTTAAAAGTATATATAAAAAAAGCTAGAAATAAAATCCCTTTTACGGCAAAAATAGAGGTAGAAGCAGAAACATTTGAGATGGCAAAGGAGGCTTTTGAAGCGGGGGCAGATATTGTTATGTGTGATAATATGACACCTGAGCAAATTTGTGATGTTGTAAAATATAGAGATGAAAACTTTGCACATATACTGCTTGAAGCCAGCGGAAATATATCTCTTCAAACCATAGAGTCTTACGCTAAAACAGGTGTTGATGCAATAAGCAGCGGTTCACTTATCCATCAGGCAAACTGGATTGATCTCTCTATGAAGATGGACTGAAAAATAATTAATGGCTGATGATACTCAAATAACAGACGAGAACATTATTCCAAACGAAAAAGAAACTCGTTTCTTTTTCTACGCTAAAGCCGCTATGGCTACTAAAGTAAAATCTTGAAAAGATTTTATAGAGTTCTTCCTAGGAGAATTTAATGGCTGATGATGCTGAAAAAACAGAAGAACCCACATCCAAGAAGATAGAGGACGCGAGAAAAGAGGGGAATGTTCCAAAGTCGCAAGATGCGTCTGGGGTTATGACGCTTTTTGTTGCTATTTTGGCTTTTTTGCTTCTTTTTCCGTATATGAGTGCTCACATACTCTATCTCTCAAAGTATTATTTTTCACTTTTAGGAATGCCTCTTGATAGAGCTTTGATGGTTGATATAGCAATAGTTACTATTAGAGAGTTTCTTTTTATTGTTATGCCTCTTACTATTTCAGTTGCGATTATGGGTGTTTTAGCCGCTTTTGCTCAGTTTGGATTTTTATTTACCACAAAAGCAATTACGCCGGACTTTAAAAAGATAGATCCCATAAAAGGGATGAAAAATCTCTTTTCAATGAAAAAAATCATTGATGGTATTAAAATAACATTTAAATCTTTTACCACTTTAGGTGTTGGCTTCATTTTTTTCTTTCTTTTTATAGTTGAACTCCCTACAGTTGCACTTTTTGGACTTGGAGATCAGATGGTATGGCTTAAAGATAAGGCTCTGATTATCGCTTTTGTAATGCTTTTTATTATTTTTATTTTTGCAGTAATCGATATTATAATTGTGCGAAAACAGTATTTTGACGGACTCAAGATGAGCAAGCAGGAGATAAAAGATGAGATGAAAAACATGGACGGGGATCCACTCATCAAAGCAAAAATCCGTCAAATTCAGATGCAGGCTTCAAGAAAAAGAATGATGGCTGAAGTTCCTCATGCGGATGTTGTTATAACAAACCCGACTCACTATGCGGTTGCCATAAAGTATGATGAGCAGAAGTCGCATGCACCTATAGTAGTTGCAAAAGGGATGGATAATATAGCGTTGCATATTAAAAAAGTAGCCAGAGAAAATGGTGTACATATAGTGCAAAATCCCCCTTTAGCAAGAAGTTTATATGCTCAAGTGGATTTGGATAAACCCATACCAAGTGAGTTGTTTGCGGCTGTTGCAGAAGTGCTGGCTTATGTTTACAAAATGAATAAGAAGTAGTATACAATTCTAAAAAAAGATATATAAATTGAATGAAATATTAGAAAAAATAGAAAAAGCTACTCATATTGTTCTTATTTCACATGTTAATCCTGATGCGGATTCTCTAGGAAGTGCGAGTGCTATGTACACTTTTTTGCTCCAAAAGCATAAAAAAGTTTCATGGTTTTGCAAAAGTGAGCAGATAAATCAAAAGTTATCTTTTTTGCCATGGTTTGAGAAGATAAAAAGCACGTTTCCTCTCTCTGGGGATTTGGCAATTTCGCTCGATTGCGCAAATGAGAAACGTTTAGGCGTACAAGTAGAGTGTGATTTGATAAATATCGACCATCATATCTCTAACACAAATTATGGTAATTTAAATTTTGTGCAACCGGATTTTATAAGTACAACAGCAGTTTTATATAACTTTTTTAAAGCAAGCAGTGCCAAAATAAATATAAAAATAGCGACTGCGCTATATGCAGGAATTTTAGACGATTCTGATGCTTTTTTATCTCAAAATGTTGATGGCACGACATTTGCTACCGTGAGTGAACTGATAGAACTGGGTGCTGAGCATCAGCTTTGCAACAAAAAAGTTCTAAAAAGCGTCTCCCTAGCGTCTCTTAGATTAAAGTCTGTTATGTTTAAAAACATGACATTAGAGCAGGACGCAAAAGTTGCGGTTTTTTGCGTAAGCGAGGAAGAGATGAGAGCAACAGGGGCTCTTGGAGTGGATTGTGAAGCACCGCTAAAAGAGTCTTTGCATCTGCCGAATGTAAAGGTTGCTTTGCTGCTTAGGCAGAAAAAGAATTTTACGATAAAAGGTTCACTTCGCTCTAACTTTGGGGTAGATGTTAGTAAAATTGCCACAAGGTTCGGCGGCGGCGGTCATGTATATAGAGCTGGTTTTGAGATAGATGAAATCATCTCTTTAGAGGAAGTAAAAATTAAAATATTAGATTTATTAGAAAAGGAGTTATAGTTTGAGAAGAGGAAGCAAAAAAGGATCTTCGGCATTATTGCTAGGCATATTTGCGGTAGCTGTAGGTATGGGTTTATATATATACAATTCGGAAATGTTTGAGAGAGAATCTCCCATGATTACTATGCAAAATAGCGGATACTGGAATCTAAAGAATCCACTTGATATAACTATGGAGGATTCAACCGGTCTGAAATCGTACAAAGTAACTTTAGTAACAAAATCACAAGAAACTGTTCTTTATCATGAGCAGTTTTTAACTCCAAAGCAATCACTAAATGTTAAAGTAGAGCCTCCTAAAAGTGCATACGCTATGAGCGAGGATGAGATTAAGATAGTTATTGAAGCACAAGATGCAAGCAAATGGAATTTTTTAAAGGGAAACGATGCCATAAGTGAATTTAAGCTAAAGATTGACAAGAAAAGACCTCTTTTAAATACGATTGCTAACTCATATAAGATAAAAAAAGGTGGTGCGGCACTTGTTATCTTTAAAGCAGAGGATGAAAATTTAAAGGAGCTTTATATCCAAACAAATTTTGATAAAAAGTTTCTAGCACAGCCATTTTATAAAAAAGGATACTACATTTCACTTCTGGCATGGCCTGTTAAAGAAACAACGTTTAAAGCGACTATCTTTGCAAAAGATAGGGCAGATAATATCTCAACAGTAAATGTCCCTCTTTTTTTAAAGGAGGCGAGCTATAAATTATCAAATATAAAAATAACTGATAATTTTTTAAATGGGAAAATAGCCGAGCTTGCAGAGGAGTTCAAGGAGACTCAAGGAGTTACCAATTCTATTGAGCAGTTTAAAATTATCAATGAAGATGTAAGGGTAAAAAATGAAGATCTTATTCATGAGATAACATCAAAAGTTTCAGAGGAGATGATTGATGACTTCAAAATAAACAAGATGTACCCTCTAAAAAATGCTGCTGTGGTTGCTCATTTTGGAGATCATAGGCACTATTTCTATAAGGAAGACAAAATCAGTGAGTCATATCACTTAGGTCTTGATTTAGCAAGTAATGCAATGGCAGAAATTAAGCCGCAAAATGGGGGAGAAATTGTTTTTACCGGGTACAATGGTTTATATGGAAATATGCCGATTCTCTCACATGGGCTAGGACTTTATACTCTTTATGGGCACTGCTCAAATATAAGCGTTAATGTTGATGAAAAAATTAGTAGCGGTTCGCATATAGCAAACACAGGTAAAAGCGGTTATGCAATGGGAGATCATCTTCATTTTGGAATCTTGATTCAAGGTATAGAGGTTCGTCCTGCAGAGTGGATGGATGATACTTGGATAAAATTAAATATAAATGACGTTATCAACAGCGCAAAAAGCATAATAGATAAAAAGTAAACTTAGTGTACAATTTGTGACTAAAGCAAGAAGATAGGGATAAAAAAATGTATCAAACAACTATTAAAAAGAGTGTTGAGCTTGTCGGAATAGGTCTTCATAAAGGTTCTGCTGTTAAGTTAAGATTAGAGCCGCTAGAGTCAAACAGTGGCTTGATATTTTATAGAAGCGACGTTGATGTAGCAATCCCGCTTATTCCTGAAAATGTTGTTGATACTAAAATGGCCACGGTTATAGGAAAAGATGGTTATGTCATCTCAACTATAGAGCATATGCTCTCTGCTATTTACGCCTATGGAATTGATAATCTTAGAATAATCGTAGATGCTGATGAAATTCCTGTTATGGACGGCAGCAGTGCAAGCTTTTGTATGCTCTTAGATGAAGCAGAAATTATTCAGTTAGATGTTCCTAAAAGAGTTATGAGAATAAAAAAAGAGGTAGTAGTTCAAGAGGGAGAGAAGTATGTCAAGCTCTCCCCCTCGCCAGATTTACAGTATGGCTTTACTATTAAATTTCCTCATCCTGTTATACAGAGACAGGAGTATATTTTAAACTTTACCAAACAAAACTACAAAGATGAGATTTCTCGTGCTAGGACTTTTGGTTTTTTGCATGAGGTTCAGTATCTGCGCTCAAAGGGTCTTGCACTTGGCGGATCGTTAGAAAACGCAGTTGTGCTGGATGAGAAAAAGGTTTTAAATCCTGAGGGGCTTAGATTTCATGATGAATTTGTAAGACATAAAATACTTGATGCTATTGGGGATATGGCACTAATTGGTATGAATTTTGTAGGTAACTATGAAGCGATGGCTGGTAGTCATGACCTTAATCATAAGCTAACGTTAGAGCTTTTAAAAGATGCACAAAACTATGAAGTTATTGAACTTGTGGGTAAAAAAACATTAGAGTTAGAAAAAGCGTATGCATAAGAGTGTCGATTTAGTTTTTATAACTCTCTTCTCTCCTATAAAAATTGGAGTATATGAGGAGTTAAAGTTGATAAAAACAGTTCTTAGCGATGAGAAAAGCTCTGATATACTACCTAGTATTTTTAATGACTTATCTAAAGAGTACACTATAAAAGGACTCTTTTATGCAAATGGACCCGGAAGTTTTATGGCGATAAAAATTGCATATATTTTTTTAAAATCCATGAGTGTTTTAAAAAACATACCGCTTTTTGCAACAGATGCTTTTTATTTTAATAAAAATCAGCCAATCAAAGCGATTGGAAAGCTATATTTTGTTAAAATTTCATCAGAAATAAAAACCCAAAAACTAGAAATGGCACCTGAAGCAGATTTTATGCTTCCTGATGTGCTAGAGTATGATGATTTTAGTACAACTGTGTCTCCTCTTTATGGTATAGGAGCGGTTGGATAGGAAAAAAGTGACAGTAAGTGTACCGGCAACTAGTGCAAATCTTGGACCTGGATTTGACTCTTTAGGTTTAGCAGTTAATCTACGCAATGTAGTTGAATTTCATCCATCTAAATTTTTTAGTGTCAGCATAAAAGGCGAAGGTGAAAACAACCCGAAGCTAAAAGGCAACAATCTATTTGTAAGTATTTTCAATGAGCATTACAACAGACTTACTAAAAAAAGACAAAATTTCAAATTTACGTTTTATAATCAGATACCGATGTCAAGAGGGCTTGGCAGCTCTTCGGCTGTAATTGTTAGTGCGATTGCAAGTGCGCATGAAGCAGCAGGGATAAACGTATCTAAAAGAAGAATACTAAATCATGCTCTTGTTTATGAGTCTCATCCAGATAATATTACACCGGCAGTTATGGGCGGCTTTAACGTAGCTATAGTAGAAAAAGGCAAGGTTTTTTCACAAAAAAAACATCTTCCTGATTATATAAAAGCGGTCGTGGTCATTCCAAATAAACAGATGAACACTGCAAGAACAAGAGCGCTTTTGCCAAAATCATACTCTAAAGAGAATGCGATTTATAATCTCTCTCATACGGCGCTTAGCGTTGCTGCTTTTTTTAATGAGGATTGGGAGATTTTAAAACTGGCCTCTCAGGATAGATTTCATCAAAAAGCAAGAATGAAAACTCTGCCTGAGCTCTTTGGAGTTCAAAAGACTGCATATGAGAGCGGCGCGCTTATGAGCACTCTCTCAGGAAGCGGGTCAACATTTTTTTCAATGGTATATGATGAAGATTCTGTTGCAATTGCAAATAAACTTAGTCAAAAATTTCCGGAATTTGTTGTAAAAATATTGGATTTTGATAATGACGGACTAATTGTAGAAAAGTAGGTTAGTTTATATCTTTTTACTAAATCAAGGAACTTTTGGATATAATGGCGAAAAAATTTACCCAACCTATTAGGATGTGTATCTCTTGTAGGCAAAGAGATACTCAGAATAATCTTATAAGACTTCAGTGTATAGATTCACAACTTAGTCTTTTTAGGGGCAGCGGCAGAAGTTTTTATATATGCAAGATTTGTCTTGAAGACAATAAGAGAGTATTAAAAGCACTGATGCGGCAATGCAAGAGCGGTGATAGAGATAAATTTGCCAAAACACTAAAGGAGATCATCACTGATGACAGAAAAAGTTAGAGTACACGAAATTGCAAAAGAGTTAGGAATAACTTCTAAAGATGTAGTTAAAAAAGCTTCAGATATGGGCGTTGACGTAAAATCTGCAAACAGCTCAGTTACTATGCAAGAAGCAGAAAGCTTAATGAACTATATTATGAGCGGGGAACTTGCGCAAGCACCAAAACCTGAGACAAAAACAGCTGCTAAAACAACTAGTGATACTCAAAAAAAAGAAACAACTCCCGAAGAAGAAACTTTAAAATCAGAAGATGATAAAACTGATGTTAAGCAAGAAAAAAATGCGAAAAAAGAGACTATTGTTAAAGATGAGAAAGTCGATAAAAAAGAAGAGACTATAAAGATAGCAAAAGAAGACAAAAGCACTCTTAAAGCAGAAGAAAAAGAGCCTCTAGAGAAGAGCCATGAGTCAATAAGTATTGAAGAGCCTAAAAAAATGCAGATAAAAAGATCTGGACTTAAGATTGTAAAAAAGAAAAAACAGCCTCAAGAGAGTGAAAAGACGCAGGAATATACTCAATCCTCAAAACAAAAACAAACAGTATCTACATATGGCAAAATAAGTGCTGATGTTTTAGAAGAGTTAGCTAAGAAGAAAAAAACAAAACAGTCTGCTGGAGCAAGAAAACAGGAACAGGGCGTAAAAATTGATATTTTCGGCGGTTCACTGAGTGAAGTTTCTATGGATATGGATGATCAGGTTGTCCTACTTGATTTAAACTCTACTGAGAGACACGAGATTGTTGCAGAAGAGCCTAGAAAACCTAAGCCTCCAAAACCTATAGGAAGAAATGCAAATAAAAAAGCTGCTCCAAGAGGCAGAAAAGTTTCTCGGGATAAAAGAAAAAAATATGCAAAAGATAAGCCTGAAGATATTATTGTAACACATGTAGAAATCCCTGAAGATATCCGTGTATATGAATTTGCAGAAAAACTAAATCGCCCAATTACAGATGTCATTAAGGTTCTATTTGGCCTTGGTTTAATGATGACTAAAAATGACTTTTTAGGACATGACGAGATTGAGATTTTATCTGAAGAGTTTGGTGTGGAAGTTACTATTGTAGATCCTAAAGATGCTTTTAACTACGAAGAAGATA
>NZ_JALNZY010000086.1 GCF_023229105.1 Sulfurimonas sp. | reverse complement strand
AAGAGATCAATTATTGATAGCATAAAGTCACTTCCTCCACTATCAAGTACAATTTTAGAAATAAATAGAATTTATGGCGATGAAAATTCAACAATAAAAGATATGGCAAAAGCAATAGAGAGTGATCCTATGATTATTGCAAATATGTTAAAAATTGCCAACTCTCCTCTTTATGGATTTGGCAAAGAGATTAAAAATGCCAATCAAGCAGTGAGTCTTTTTGGAATGAATATGACCCGCGCTATCGCACTAGGAAACTCGGTTAAAAAGCTTTTAAACGTGGACATGCAGCCTTATAAAATTACCTCTGAAGAGTTTGCACAAATCTCATTGCTTCAAGCAGCGTTGATATTTGGTTGGTACAAAAAAATTGATAGACAAAAAGCTGAAGATCTCTATTTAGCAGCCTTTTTACAAGAGACGGGAAAGATACTTATAGCAAGCGAAATTATTCGAGATGATGAGGCTGTGAGTTTTGCAAGCGAAATAGAAAACTCCAATAATATAGCCATAGTTGAAAAAGCCTATTTTGATGCTACAAGCGGGGAGGTTACGGCGCTAGTTTTTAAACATTGGGGATTTGATAGTGATTTTATTGAGATGATACAGTATTCGGACAACCCTCTAGTAGCTCCAGAGAGCATAAGAGAGTTTTCAACGGCTCTAAATATTGTAAAAACTATAGTTTCGATAAATAAACCTTTTTCTGAGGTATCCATAAATTTCGGGTTAAAAAAGGCTAGTGATGCAGGCTACAATGTCACTCTTTTAGAAGAGGCTATCGCTAAAATAGTGGATAATTTAAACACATGAGTAAAACAGTTACAGTAATTGACACGTTTGGTTTTTTCTTTCGCAGTTTTTATGCACTTCCGCAATATCTTAAAAATGCTCAAGGTTTTCCTACGGGTTTACTAACGGGTTTTACAAATTTTATCTCTACCCTTCAAAAACAGCATGATAGCGATTATCTGATTTTTGCTATTGACTCCAAAGGTCCTACCTTTAGAAATGAGATAGATGCAAACTATAAAGCACACAGAGTTGCTCCGCCTGAGGAGTTGATGATGCAGTTGCCAATCGCTATAGAGTGGATAGATAAGATGGGTTATAAAACACTCGGGAGCGTCGGATATGAGGCAGATGACATAATTGCTACCGTCGTACGCTTTGCCAAAGAGAAGAGTTATAATGTAAGGATAGTCTCTCATGATAAAGATCTCTTTCAGCTTATAGATGATGGCAAAGTGGTTTTAGTTGATGCTATAAAGAAAAAAGTGATGGATGAAGATGCTTGTATGGAAAAATATGGTATTTCACCAAAGCAGTTTATAGATTATCAAGCTATTTTAGGCGACTCTGCGGATAATATTCCCGGGGTAAAGGGCATAGGAAAAGTTGGTGCCCAAAAACTGCTTGTGCAGTATAAAACCCTTGATAATATCTATGCAAATATAGAGGAAATTAAACCTCCCGGTATTCAAAAAAAACTCTTTGATTTTAAAGTTGATGCATACAGATCAAGGGAGCTTGTCACTCTTAGAGAGGATGTTTTAGAGAGTTTGGATTTTCAAGAGTATAAAATGGATGTAAAAAACCCATTTTTGAATATTTATGACGAGCTTGTTAAGTATGAGCAAAACACTATCTTAAGAACCCTGCAGAGTAAAAATATAGTAAGTGATGATACACATCAAAAAGCAGTCGTCAAAGTAGAAACCCAAATTCAACAGAGTAAAAAATTCGACTTTAAAACAACACTTATAACAGACGCAAAAGAGCTTTTTGAAGTGTTAAATATACTAGATAATGAGACGATTATTGCTTTTGACACAGAGACTACCGGACTTGATTATGAAAATGACTCTTTGGTCGGTTTTAGCTTTAGTTTTAACAATCATGAGGGATATTATGTACCTATTGCCCATTTTTACCTTGGTGTGCCTTTACAGATAAGTCATGATGATGCTATAAAGGCTATAAGAAAGATATTTAACTCCCGAGTTGTTGGGCATAATATAAAGTTTGATTTGCATTTTGTCTGCAGATTTTTACAAGAGAGTAAATTAGATATTTTTGCAGACTCCATGATACTTGCTTGGTTGGTAAATCCAGAAGATGCTCTCTCTCTTGATAAGCTCTCGGACAAACTTCTAAAGCATAAGATGTCCTCTTTTAAAGAGACAGTAAAAAAGGGCGAAACGTTTGCCAGCGTTGCGCTAGAAGATGCATGTAGCTATGCTGCTGAAGATGCCGTTATAACCCTGAATCTTTATCATCTGCTATTAGAAAAACTAGAACTTCAAGGCGCAAAACATCTTATACAAGAGGCTAAAGAGGTTGAGTTTGTATTTATTCAAACGCTTTTAAAGATGGAGAGAGAGGGAATAGCTCTAAATAGTCTCTTTTTAGAGAAGTTTCTTGTTGAAGTCAAGGATACTTTGAGTGAGTTGACAAGCAAGATTTACGCTTTGGCCAACAGGGAGTTCAATATCAACTCCACGCAGCAGTTGGGTGCTGTGCTTTTTGAGGATTTGGGTCTTGCAACCGGCAAAAAAACAAAAACAGGGTATTCGACAAATGAGCAGGTTCTAAGTTCGCTAAAAATGGAGCATGAGATTATTCCCTATCTTTTAGAATACCGTGAAGTATATAAGCTTTTTTCAACCTATATAGAACCTCTGCTAAGGCTTGCCCGTGAGGATAAAGAGGGTCGTATCCATACATCTTTTGTACATACGGGAACGGCAACGGGAAGATTGAGTTCTAAAAATCCTAATCTGCAAAATATTCCTACAAGAACGAAGCTTGGCACTAAAATAAGAGAAGCTTTTATAGCACCAAAAGGTAAAAAACTCATCGGCATAGACTACTCTCAGATTGAGCTTAGACTGCTTGCACATTTTACGCAGGACAGAGTTTTGGTGGATGCATTTAAGAGTGATAAAGATATTCATCGCCAAACCGCCGTGGCTCTTTTTGGTGAGGAGGAAGCAGATGCAAAAAGAAATGTTGCAAAAACTGTAAATTTCGGACTTCTTTATGGGATGGGGCAGAAAAAACTCTCCGAGACTCTTGGCATAACAACTAAGGAAGCAAAAGAGATAATTGAGAAATATTTTAATAGTTTTCCGACGGTAAAAACTTACTTCCGCTCAATAGTAGATAGTTCAAAAGAGCTTGGATATGTGGAGACACTCTTGGGGCGCAGAAGATATTTTGACTATAAAAATGCTTCCCCAATGTTTAAGGCGGCGTATGAGAGAGAGTCCGTAAACACTATTTTTCAGGGGAGCGCTAGTGATCTTATAAAACTTAGCATGAATAAAATTCACAGAGTGATTGAAGATGAGAGATTAAATGCAAAGATGCTTCTTCAGATTCACGATGAGCTTATATTTGAGGTTGGCGAGGAGGATGCTGAAGTTTTGGGAGAGAGATTTAAAGAGATTATGCAGAGCATAATAAAGCTCAATATTCCTATAAAGGCGAGTATGAATATTGGAGATAACTGGAGCCAATTAAAGTAGTGTTATATGTTAAAACAGTATAAAGAAGCTATTGAAAAGAGCAATATTATCTCAAAAACGGATGTTAATGGGATAATAACCTTTGTAAATGATGAGTTTTGCACAATTAGCAAATATTCAAAAGATGAGCTCCTTGGCAAAAATCATAATATTGTCAGGCATCCAGATGTGCCAAAAGAGAAGTTTAATCTTCTTTGGGAGACTATAAAAAATAAAAATATATATAAAGGCACCGTCAAAAATTTAGCAAAAGACGGCAGCACATTTTACGTAAATACAACAATAATTCCAATTCTTGACAAGAGTGACACTATCATCGAGTATATTGCAATACGATATGATGTTACAAAAGAGCTTCTCTTAAGAGAAGAGCTCTTTAAAAAAAAGGCCGAGTATGAGGAGCTAAACAGAAGCCTTGAGAAGATGGTAGAGGAGCAGACAAAAGAGCTAAAGGAGTTAAATTTAACGCTAGAGGAGCGTGTAAAAGAGGAGATAGCAAAAAACGAGGAGAGGCAGCGTGTTATGTTTTGGCAATCAAGACATGCAAGTCTGGGTCAAATGCTTGCAAATATTGCACATCAGTGGAGACAGCCGCTTACAGAGCTCTCTTTAGCGATGTTTAATATTAAAAAATCGGTACAAAACGGTAGCGAGAGTGAAGTCTCAAAGTTTTATGAAGAGAGCAAGCATATTATAAAAAATATGTCTGAAACAATAGATGATTTTACTAACTTTTTTTCTCCCGATAAGGAGAAACATTATTTTAATATCAGCGATAGCATAAGAGAGTCTATCGGGCTTTTGCAGAGCGTTATCGATGATGAGATGATAACCGTAAAAACGACATTTGAAGATATAGAGGTTTTGGGGATTACAAATGAACTTACTCAGGTTATTATAAATCTTATCAACAACTCAAAAGATGCATTTATACACAGCAGTATTCTCCTTAGAGAGATAACAATAGCCACAAAAAGAGAGAATAGCTTTGCAGTTATTGAAGTGCAGGACAATGCAGGAGGGATAGCCAAAGAGAATCTGGAGAAGATTTTTGAGCCATACTTTACTACAAAACATAAAAGCCGCGGGACAGGTTTGGGACTTTTTATGTCACGAATGATTTGCGAACAGGGACTCGGCGGCACCCTTGATGTTAAGAGCAAAAAACACACGACAATATTTAGTATAAAAATTCCATTGGATTAGTATGAAAAATAGAGCACTAAAAGATATTAAGGTTTTACTAGTAGAGGATGAAGAAAATCTCGCAAGACTCTTAAAAGAGGCAATCGGCGATAATTTTTATAGTTTTAATATTGCAGTTGATGGGATGCAAGGGCTAGAGCTTTTTAAAAAGATAAAACCCGATATCGTCATAACCGATATAATGATGCCGCGCCTCTCAGGGCTTGATATGGCAAAAGAGATAAAGCAGAGCAGTCCTAAAACTCCAATAATAATTCTTAGTGCTTTTAGCGAGAAAGAGAAGCTCTTTAGTGCCATTGACATAGGCATAACTAAATATTTTTTAAAACCTTTTGATACAGAGGAGCTCTTAGAATATATAGGTAGTATAGCTCCAAAGTTAAGTAAAAAATCACTAAAACTAAGTGAAGATTTTGTTTTTAACAAAGGAACAAACTCTCTTTATAAAAACGACAGATATGTCTCACTATCTAAAAATGAGACAAAATTTTTGACTCTTTTGCTTGATGGAAAAAATAGAGTTGTCGGTGATGAAGAGATAAAAGAGAGCTTGTGGGGCGAGGATGTGCGCGATGAGAGAGTGAGAACTTTTATCAGAAGATTTCGAGAAAAGACCTCGAAAAAATTTGTAAAAAATGTAAAAGGGGTTGGATACAAACTATCTTTTAACGAAAGTTAGTTCTGTGTATCTTTGGTTTATAGCGAGGATCTTCTCCCTCAATAGTCCAGAGTTTTTTACTAAGATAACTTAGTGCATCATGAAAGCTCTCGCCTATATGCTCCCAAAAATCAAGCTCCGCAAACTCTTTTTTTAGTAACTCTTTTTCATACTCAAAACTTTGTATCTTCTCTAGCTTTGGCAAGATGACACTGCTTTTTTTCTCAAGATTTGCCAAAATCCATAAAGATAAAAAATCCTCGCTACAGTGAATTAAAACCTGACTCGCATACTCCTCAAAATTGCGATAACCGCTAAGCTCAAATAGTTTTATAACTAATGATACTGTCTCGTTTAGATGAACGAATGGAACCATTGAAAAGAGCTGACGTCCAACAGAGGTGCCATCAGAGTGAAGAGCACCTAAAAATATTCTAGCTCCGCCTTCGGTATCCCCAAAGTTGTTTGTTTTTAACCCGATAAGACCTATATCTGTATGTCTGTGTCTGCCACAACCCTTTGCACACCCTGAAAAGCCGACTTGTATGCGATGCTCGTTTATCTTATCAAGAGGAAGATAAGATGTCTCATCCTTGATGCTCCAAACAGCATATGGACAGAGGTTACCTGCACATGCAACTATTGTTTGGCTGAGAGCTTGTGATTTTAGAGCGGAGATAGGCTCTTTAAGACCGATAAGATAGATATTTTGATCTATAGCTAATCTAATTTCAAGGCTGTTTTGTGTTGCAAAATCGGCAATATTTTTCATCTCATTGGCAGTGAGTCTTGAAAAATCACTCTGGTAGCAAAAAGCAAATTTTCCGTCTTTTAGTTTGTGAAACTCAGAAAACTCTTTTTTCTCTAAGATAAGGTTGCCTTGATTTTGAAAATCTCTTTTATACTCTTTTTGAATATGTGCTTTAAATCCGTCCATCCCGATATCTTCTATTAAGTGAAAGATGCGAGTTTTAGCACGAGAAAAACGTGAACCATGAAGATAAAACGCCTCTACAAAAGCTTTGAAAAAATCAAAGATTTCCCCTTTTTTTAAAAAAATGTCGGCACTTCGGGCTACTTCTGTGTTTTTTCCACCCATATAGACATTAAATCCAAAAACACCCTCTTTTTCTGCTAGTGCAAAATAGATATCGTTTGCAAAAAAGGAGGTTACATTTGCACGGTTTCCTGATATGCCTATAGATATACGACGCGGGAGCATGCCGACATAGCGAGGATTTTCTATGATGTAGTTATGCATCTGCATTATCAAAGGATAAGTTTCAATCTCAGAAAACTCTCCACATCCATCATAGGGGTCTGTTACTATATTTCTTACATTGTCGCCAAAGCTTTGCCATGTAGATACGCCAAGTGCATTTATTCGTTTGTGGATAGCTAAAACATCATCTGCTTCTACATTGTGAAGTTGTATGCCAGAGCGTGCTGTTAAGATGATGGTTAAGTTATACTCAGCTACTATGTCGGCTATTTTTTGAAAATTTTCGGTACTGATTTTTCCGCCGGGAATACGTATTCGAATAGTAAACTCATCTTCAAGGAAGTTGGTATTAAATATTCCAAAATCTTGAAGATAGAACCTATCAGCTTCATTTAGGCTCTCAAAATCAATTTTATCAAAATCTTTATAGTAGTCAATTGGTTTTAGTTGAGCTTTATAGCGCTCTCTTTTGTTTAGTTTATTTTCCATACCTGTATTCTATCTAATAACTAAAATGAACTCTCTTGATATTTGTCATTTTAAGTTGTTGCAATTTATATTCTTTTTCTGGCTAAAATATAATTTCTTATATAAGGGCAAGAAAATTATGAAAAAACTACTTCTTTTATCATCACTATTGGCATCGGCTATTTATGGACATGAGTGCAAATACACTCTTAACATAGACATTGACATGGACAAGGGTCTGCTTGAGGGCAAAGCTGTTATTAGCACCGACCATCCGACTGTTGAACTGTTTGAAACAAAGGCAAATATTTCAGAGATTAGGAGTGCACAGCTCAGGGTTGAGAAAAATATATCGACTCTTGTAAAAGAAGATCAAAACAAAACGGTTGAGATTTCATTTACACATAAGTTTAACTTAATTGACTCAGATGCTATTTTACTTGATAATTGGTACCCAAGAGTAGGATTAATGTGTAAATACGAAACAGTTATTTCAAATCCAGAAATTTTAGCTATTACAGAAGCTACTAAAATAGAGTCGAAAAATGGCACTACTAGTTTTGTATTTGATCATCCGCTAGATAAGATAAATCTTATAGCATCAAAAAATTATCGCAAGAGTCAAATAGTTACAAAAGATAAAATGACCTTATCAACATATTTTTACCCCGAAGATTCAAATTTGTCTGATACTTATTTTAAAAGGGCGCAGGAGAACTTTACTCTTTATAGGGAGATGTTCGGTTTTGTGCCTTTTAATAACTTCTCAATTGTTGAGACACAGTTTCCTGCCGGCTACTCAATGCCTACATATACTCTAATAGGCAAGCAGATTATTGATAAAGATTACGTTTTAAACAACTCCCTTGGTCATGAGATAGCCCATCAATGGTTTGGAAACTATGTTTATGCACCGCAAAAGGGGAACTGGGTTGAGGGTATCACTACATTCTATGCTGACTATCTATATGCAAAAAAAGAGAATAGGACAGTTGAATATAGAAAAGATATGTTAATCAAGTATAACTCGCATGTCAATTTAAGTAATGAGATAGCGCCGATTGATTTTGAGAGTAAAACTAAAAATAGCAAGAATGCAATCGGTTATGAAAAGTCAGCCTTCTTTTTCTATATGCTAGAGCAGAAAATCGGCGAAAAAGCATTTCTTAATGGAACGAAGATGCTGCTTAAAGAGTACCCTTTTAAAGAAGCCACATATGAAAATTTAAGAGAGATATATGAGAAAACATCAAATCAGAAGCTGGATATTTTTTTCAAAAATTGGATTTATGAGAAGGGCGCACTTGATTTTGTTATAAATAACACAAGTTTGATGTTTATAGAAAATAGATATGTACTGGAATTTGATATTACAAGCAACAACAAGGGGGAATTCATTCCTGTTTCTATATGTTCAGACAGAGAGTGCCTTACTACAAAAATTGATTTAAGCAAGAAAAGGCAACGTTTTGAGCTTGACGCGGCACCCGTAAAAATGGTAATAGATGAAAATTATGAACTCTTTAGAAGATTGCATCCGCTTGAGGCTCCACCGGTAATATCTAAAATAATTGACTCAAATGCTCTTGTTGTCA
>NZ_JALNZY010000063.1 GCF_023229105.1 Sulfurimonas sp. | reverse complement strand
AGAAGTTCTCTAAGTTTAAAAAGATATTTAAAAACTTTAAATATGCCGATGAGGTAACATTTGAAGAGCTTAAAAATAGCAATATATTTATTTTAGGTGCTAAAAACGCACTTTTAAATCAAATCTCTATCGCATTTGAAATGCAAGGTGATGCTAAAATTGAGATGTTTAAAAATCCTATGAATGAGGAGTATGTTGTTGCTGTTTTTGATATGCAAAAGCTATCAGAATCTTTTTTTTACAAACTCCAACACCTTGGAAAATACTCTGAAGTAGTTTTTGAAGATGAGAAGATTGTAGACAAGAGAACTAAAGTATCCCAAAAGGGTGTTATTTATAATATAAACAGCGATTCATACGCAATAAAGTCAAAGACACAGAATTTAAATGATGTAATCGAGGAGATAGCAAAAAACAGAGTCGTATATATTGGAGAGAAACATACTGAGTTTTCAAGTCATCTAAATCAGCTTAAAATTATTAAAGCCATGTATAAGCATAACCCTCATCTCTCAATAGGTATGGAGATGTTTCAGAAGCAGTTTCAGAAATATTTAGATGACTATATAGCAGGAAAAATAAGCGAAAAAGAGATGCTCACCAAAACAGAGTATTTTAAGAGATGGAAGTATGATTATGAGCTGTATCGTCCAATTATTCTTTTTGCAAAAGAGAAACACTTACCGATTATAGCGCTAAATATAGATAGGGATATAACAAATAAAGTGGTAAACGGAGGTTTTGATGCGCTCTCAAGTGATGAACTCGCTCTGATTCCTAACTCAATAGATTTTGATAACCAGAAATATAAAGAGCAGTTAAGAGGTATATTTGGTATGCATCAATCAAAAAGTTTTAAAAATTTTGATGAATTTTATCATGCACAGCTACTTTGGGATGAGTCTATGGCAGAGAATATGGTAAGCTTTATGCAGAAAAATCCAGAGCACTCAATGGCTGTTTTAGCCGGTAACGGACATATTATGCATGGGCATGGAATTCCAAACAGAGCCAAAAGAAGAGGAGTAGAGGGTGGTATAATAGTCTTAAATCTTACAGATCCTGAACCGGGCATAGCTGATTATCTCCTCTATCCATCGGCTGTAACGACTAAGCAAGCAAAAAAACTCGGTATATACTTTAAGGATGATAATAATTTAAGTGTCAAAAAACTTGTTGAACATTCACCGGCACAAAAAGCAAAGATTGAAGCCAAAGATAGTGTTTTAGCAATAAACGGCATTAAAGTAAAAAGCATAACCGACATTAAAACAGAGCTTGCCTTTGTAAATGAGAGCTTAGTTTTGACACTTATGAGAGGTTCTAAAAAAATTGACGTAACGGTAAGTTTCTCGGAATAGATTTTGGATTATCTAAAAACAATTTTAATATCTTTATGTAGCAGTGAGCGGTTAAATCTGTTTTTTGGTTCTTTTAAATCTGCAATGCTTGTTCCGGTATCTAAAAACTCTTGAATGTAGTAGTTGTTTTTATAGCCACGGCTATTTAAATCAGCAATAATCTCATTTATATCATCAGCGTTAAGCAGATCAGAGTGGAGTGTTGTTCTGGCTTCAAAGTTAATTGTGTTGCCGATTAAAAAATCAAGTGTCTTAGAAAACTCGTCAAACTTGTTTGAGTGTGTTATTTGGGTAAATTTCTCTTTGGGTGCCTTATAGTCAAGTGCCACATAATCCAGAAGATTTAACTCAATTAACTCTTTTACATGCAGATAATTTGTGCCGTTGGTATCGAGTTTAATTTTAAAACCGAGTTCTTTTATCTTGTGGCAAAACAGAACCAAATCATAAGAGGAGGCTTCGCCGCCAGATAAAACAACAGCTTCGAGTAAATTTACTCTAGTTTTTAAGAAATCAAGAATATCTCTGTAGCTGTATTTGCCATCTTTGGCAAAAACTATATCTTTGTTGTAGCAGTAGTCGCAGCGCATATTGCACCCACTAAACCACACTATACAAGATAGGTGGTCTGGATAATCCAAGTGGGTAAATGATGTTAAATCATATATTACATTAGCACTCAGTGAATTGTTTTCTTTGTTTGTGCTCACCAGTTTTCCCTACATTAAAACTCTCAACAGGTCTGTGATAACCCATAACTCTTGTGTAAACGATACACTTTTGTCTTCTGTCTTTTAACATAGCTAAAGCTTCATTTTTGCTCATTGTTTTTACCTCCTTTATTAAGATGCGATAGTGACTTCGCCCAAAAGCTCTTCGTCACATTTTGGACAAAACTCATGTTCACCAGCTATATATCCATGTTTTGGACAAACAGAAAATAGCGGTGTTACCGTTATATACGGAAGTCTAAAGTTTGTTATTACGTTTTTAACAAGCTTTCTACAAGCTTCTATGGAACTTATTTTCTCCTGCATATAGAGGTGAAGAACAGTTCCGCCAGTGTATTTACACTGTAAATCGTCTTGAAGTTCGAGTGCTTTAAATGGATCATCCGTCAAATCAACTGGAATTTGTGAAGAGTTTGTATAGTAGATATTATCCTCCATTCCAGCTTGAAGAATTGAGTCGCCGTAGCGCTTCTTATCCTCTTTTGCAAATCTATAAGTAGTTCCCTCAGCAGGAGTTGCTTCAAGATTGTAAAGATTTCCAGTTGTTTCTTGAAACTCTACCATTGTGCTGCGAATATACTCAAGAAGGTCGATTGCAAACTCCTCACCACGTTTGTCACTAATATCGTAGCTATCACTTGTAAAGTTGCGAATCATCTCATTCATACCATTAACACCGATAGTTGAGAAGTGATTTTTAAATCCGGGAAGATATCTTTTTGTATATGGAAAAAGACCTCTGTCGTACATCTCTTGGATAAACAGACGTTTTTTCTCTAGCGTAGATTTCGCATGTTGCATCAGCTCGTCCAAACGCTTGTAAAGACCCTCTTTGTTTCCCTTGTAAAGAAAACCTAAACGAGCCATGTTAATGGTAACAACGCCGATAGAACCTGTCATCTCAGCTGAACCGAAGAGTCCGCCTCCACGCTTTAGAAGTTCACGTAAGTCTAGTTGAAGTCTGCAACACATACTTCTTACATGTCCAGGCTTATATGCCTCCTCATTTGGAACTAAGTTTCCATCAGCATCACGTTTATACTGTGAACCGATAAAGTTTTGAAAGTAAGAGGAACCTACTTTTGCCGTATTTTCAAATAGGATATCTGTGTTTTCTCCATACCAGTCAAAGTCTTCAGTGATATTTACTGTAGGAATCGGGAATGTAAAAGGCTGACCCGTCAAATCCCCCTCAGTCATAATCTCATAGTAAGCCTTGTTTATCTGGTTCATCTCTGGCTGAAAATGCTTGTATGTCATATCTTTAAGAGAGTTTGCCCCTCTATGTTTTGCTTCTTCTTCAAGTTCGCTATCTAAAACATTTTTAAAAAGATGAAGCTGCATTGATGTTGGAGTTTGATCTTTTAAATCCTCCGGTACTGTCCAGTCTATTGTGATGTTAGTAAAAGGTGATTGTCCCCAACGAGCCGGTACATTAAGGTTATAAACAAAACTTCTGATAGCTTTTTTTACTTCATTGTACGGCAGTTTGTCTTTAAATACGTATGGCGCTAAATAGGTGTCGAACGAACTAAACGCCTGAGCACCTGCCCACTCTGATTGGAGTATCCCTAAGAAGTTTGCCATTTGACCCAATGCTTCACGAAAATGACGCGGTGCGCTGCTCTCAACTCTGCCTCTAACACCGTTAAAACCTTCATCTAGTAAAACACGAAGAGACCAGCCTGCACAGTAACCAGTAAGGCAGTCTAAGTCGTGGATATGATAATCACCGTTGCGGTGAGCATATCCTTCCTCTTTTGAGTAGATTTTATCAAGCCAGTAGTTTGCTATGACTTTACCTGCTGTGTTGTTTACAAGTCCTGCGTTGGAGTAACCGGTGTTTGAGTTGGCTTTGATGCGCCAGTCAGTTCCTAAGATATACTCTTCTATAGTTTGTGTGGAATTTATATAAGTAGTATCTTCATCAAGTGCATGCTCTCTTTGCATCTTGTGTGTATGACGATAGACCATAAATGAGCGCATAACATCAAAATATCTTGCTTTATAGAGCTCTTTTTCTATTAAATCTTGTATATCTTCTACTGCAACGACTCTCTTGTTTTTGAGTTGTGTAAGAACATTGAAAAATATTGCGCTATCATATGTAACGCTTTGAGATTTGAAAGCTTTTTTTACAGCGTCTTCAATTTTAAAAGATAAAAACTCTTCATGCGTGCCATCTCTTTTTAAAATATTTTCAACCATTACAGCTCCTCTTTTTTAGATTATAATTCGTAGTTTATAAGATAAGAAGTTAAAAACATATAATGAAAAGCGTCACATACGTGTCACTAAAAGCTCTATTAATTGCCCTAGGGTATAATTATGAGATTGTAAAAAATTGTAAAAAATTTCATCTTAATAGATAAGTAGAAAAAATGAAGAAATATTTAATAACATCAGAAGAATTTTACACAAATATTCCAGACATTTTTCACTCAAAGTTACATTTGCAACTGAAAGAGCATCGTCCTTCACATGTTCTTTATAGAGATAAATCAAATCCAGACTATAACAAGATGGCGACACTTTTTGCGGAAGTTTGCGCCGAGTACAAGGGGCTTAAAAGCTTTTTACACCAAGATGTAGGGTTGGCAAAAAAGCTTGGAGTAGCAGGAGTACACCTGACATCAACTCAGTTTACAAAGATACAAGAGGCTAAGAGTTTGGGACTGGAAGTCATAATAAGCACTCATGCTCATGAGGAAGTTTTGCTAGCTCAAAAACTAGGTGCGGATGCAGTTACATACAGTCCAATATTTACTTCACCAAACAAGGGCAAGCCTAAAGGTATAGATGATTTAAAGGAGCTGCTAAAGATATGCAAGATAGACGTTTTTGCGCTTGGTGGAATAGTAAGTGAGGAGCAGATAAAAAAGCTAAAAGAGACAGATGTTTACGGTTTTGCTTCTATAAGATATTTTATGTCATAACTTAAGTTTTACATATTTTTTTCTTATTTTGTTTCAATTATTCTCAACCTCTACCTTGCCTGTAATTTAACAATTTTAGTTAATACACAGTCAGATATTTTTTTTGAGTACAATACTATCAATATATAAAATTAAGACGTTAAGGATTTTTCATGTTTTTTTCTACTCTATGGGAAAAATAAGCGAGTTAGAAAACTTAAAATATGAAGTAAAGAGTGTTGAGTCAAGCGTACAGATGCTACGCCGCAACGAAAAAGATTTTTTGTCTAGACATGATTTAAAATATCATGCCGAATATAATGAAAACTTTGAAAAGCTTATAAAGAGTGTTGATAGATTGCATATAGAATTTGAGTCAAATAGCGTTAACGCAGACAAGATTGAAAATCTAAAAAATATATTAGAGGATTACTCAAAGAATTTTACAAACATTGTTTTAACTCAGCAGAAAGTGGGTTTAGGCCCAAAAGATGGTCTTTATGGCTCGCTAAGAGAGAGCGTGCATAATCTAGAAGATTTACTGAATAAAAATCAAAACTATAAGCTTCATACAGATATATTAATGTTGCGCAGAGCAGAGAAGGACTTTATGCTTCGAAGTGACCTTACATATTTTGAAAAATTCAATAAATCATTAAATGTCTTTTTAGCAGATCTCAAAGATGCAAAATCATCAGAATATAATCAGGTTTTAGCTCTGCTTAATGCTTATTCAAAAGATTTCCATAATCTAGTAGGTGGATACAAGGAGATAGGTTTAACTCAAAAAGATGGAATGTTAGGAGAGATGAGAGAGACGATTCATAAAGTAGATGAGTTGTTAAGCGAGCTCTCTAGCAGCGCAGATGCTTTTTTGGATGAGAAAAACAGAGATATAAAAAAGTTGATGTTAGTTATATTCTCGGTTTTACTTGTAACTATGATTGTTTTTGCGTTGATTGTTATTAAGAAAATAAATTCACAAATAAAAACAATAAGCGATTCTGTGAATAAGATAACAAAAACCAAAGATATATCATCTCAGATTATTATAAGTGGCAAAGATGAGCTTAGTATGCTAGCTAAAAATCTAAACATAATGTTTGTTGAGCTTAGAGGTGTGATAGCAGATGCAAAAAACAGCTCTATTGAGAACTCTTCTATCTCTCATGAGCTATCAACAACTTCAATGCAGGTTGGTAGAAATGTTGAGGAGTCGGTTGAGATTATAAATGAAACTACAAAAAGAACGACTCTCATAACAGATGAGTTTTAACTCAAAGCAGATGGATGAGTTGGTAAAGATATCAAATAGTGTGTAGAGTAAGATAAACTCTACTACTACAATTGTAAATAATGCGACAAAAGCTGCCGATAATACAGTTGATGATTTTCAAAATACAGCATCAAGCATTATGTCAATCTCTTCTAGAATAGTTGAGATAAATGATATTTCTGCAAAAAATGCAAGAAGTGTGGAGGAGATTGCATCAGCATCCGAGCATCTAAACAGCATGACTTCTAACTTAACAAATAAGCTTGAGCAGTTTAAAACTTAAGTTTTCCTGCTAGATTTCCGCTGGAAAAACTCCACTGCAGGTTATAGCCTCCGCATGGACCATCAAGGTTCATAACCTCTCCACAAAAATATAGACCGTTTATAATCTTGCTCTGCATGGTTTTTGGATTTATCTCTTTTAAATCTACTCCGCCGCGGGTAATCATAGCCATTTTAAAGCCTTCATGCCCCGTGATTGTAAGTGGTGTCCAAGTAAGTAGATTTACCAGTTTTGCTTTTGCTGCCCCTGCAATATTGCTGTATGTGGCTTGTGTATTGATTTCTGCAAGTTTACACAATGCACTTGAGAGAGGAGTCGGTAGAGTGGTGGCTAAAAGCTCAAGAATAGTTGCATGCGGATTTTTTACCGCCTCATCTTTTAGATGCTTTGTAATCTGCTCCTCATTCATCCCTTTTGTAAGGTTTAACATAATTGGCACTTCGCCATGTTTATCCAACAAAGGAGTCAACTCCCTTGCAACGTCTAGAACTACAGGTCCTCTTATGCCATTTTTTGTAAATATCAGATCTCCCATAGCTTTAATCTTAGAGTGTTTTTTCATGGCAATTCTAAGTTCTACTTTGGCGATGGTATCGGCACGGCAACTCTCAACCCATCTCTCTTTGACATAAAGGGGCATCATGGCAGGATGTAACTCTGTTACTTTGTGTCCTAGCTCTATAGCCATGTTATGTCCGTCTCCCTCGGCCCCAAGAGTTGGGTAGCCCAGACCGCCTGTTGCAACTATTACACTTTTTGAGTAAAAAATATTCTCAGCAGTTTTGGCTCCGATTATCTGCGTATATTCATGGAGAAGTTTTTCAACCTTTTGAGATGTTAAAATTGATACCCCGACTCTTTGTATCTCCTCTAAAAGTGCTGATATAATTGTCTGAGAACTGTGTGAAGTTGGAAATACTCTAAAGCCATCAGGTGCATGTGTCTCAACCCCAATCTCTTTAAAAAATGTCATAAGAGCATTATGATCAAACTCTTTAAGGGCATCTTGCATAAATCTGCCGTTACGCCCAAATTTGCTCATAAACTCCTCATTTGTCAGAGTGTTTGTTAGGTTGCAGCGTCCGCCGCCTGTAGCCTTTAGTTTTGAGCCTATTTGAGAGAGTTTTTCTAATAGTAGCACACTCTTTTTTTCTCTTGCTGCCGTTATAGCTGCAATCATTCCCGCAGCACCCCCGCCGACAACAATAAGGTCATACTCTTTTCTAAAATCCATGCGACATTTTAATATAATTTTTATTATTTTATAGGTGGGACTTTAGTTGATAATTTTTAAAATAAGACGGGGATAAATTTTTGTTTTCTAGTTAAAATGTGATAAATATTTGATATTTAATCATGTTAATTTGTTAATGTTTTTTGATATAATGTTTTCGATATAAGAATTTATTATAAAGGTTTAGATATGAAAGTTAGTAGGATTTTAGCAAGTACAATAGTGGCTACACTTTTAAGTAGTGCGCTTTTAGCGGGAGATCATGGTACTCATTGGGGATATACAGGACATGATGGACCTGTGAATTGGGGTAGTTTGTCAGCTGATTATAGTTTATGCAAAAACGGTAACTCTCAGTCTCCGATAAATATTTCAAAAAGTGTTGTTGTTACAACCAAAGGTTTAGAAAAAATAAAATTTGATTACAAAACATCCGCATCGGAAGTTATAAATAACGGTCATACTATTCAAGTAAATATTAAAGATGGAAGCAGCATTGAGATAGACGAAATCAAATTTTCCTTAAAGCAAGTTCATTTTCATACACCTAGTGAAAATCAGATAGAAGGTAAAAACTTTCCTCTTGAAGCCCATTTTGTTCATGCTTCTGCTAAAGGCGAGCTAGCAGTCGTAGCATTAATGTTTGAAGATGGTAAAGAGAATCCGATAATTGAAAAAATTTGGAATAATATGCCGCATAAGGCTGGAGAAAAAGCAGATTTGACTCTATCGGCAGAGCTTATAAACAGCCTTTTGCCAAAAGATAAATTTTATTATAGATTTAATGGCTCCTTGACAACTCCACCGTGCAGTGAAGGTGTTAGATGGTTGGTTCTTCAAAATTATTCAACTATATCTTCTACTCAAACAAAAGAGTTTTTAGATATATTTCATCATGAAAACAGCAGACCTGTCCAATCAATTAACGCTAGAAAAGTAATGCAGTAGATACTATTTTTCCATAGAATATATATCGTTGTGCGTTTAAGCTCCTTGTAAATAAAGCTTATATCTCTTTATTTTAAAATATAGACGATATCAATCTTGAATTTTTTAGGAAAATTAAACACACCTTTTTCTATGTCAATAGGAAAACTATTTTTTATTGCTTCGATGGCAGATTTTTTGAAAATATCATGACCGGAGATGACTTGGATATTTTTTACGCCTCCGTCTGCAGTTATAGTAAATTCAACCTCAATATTTCCCTCTATTGCTCTTCTTCTTGCAGATCTTGGATAGGATTTATTGCTGTTGATGCGCTTTATGAGATTTGCGATAAACAACTCCCTTTTTGCTTTCATCATATCAGCATTGGCTGCTGCAACGACATTTGAGATATTTTCTTGCTTTTTTGTTTGTTCTGGCTGAGGAGTAACTTTTTCTTCAACTTTACTTTCTGTATGCTCCACTGTAGGTTCGGGTTCTGGCTCTGGCTCAACAGGTTCAGGCTCTGGTTGCGGCTCAATCGGCTTTGGTTCAGGTTTTGGCTTAATTGGTTTAGGCTTGGGTTTTGGTTTTGGCTCAATCGGTTTTGGTTTTGGCTCAATCGGCTTAGGTTCCTGCTCTACTTTAGGCTCTATTTTTGGGATAACTGTGGAGAGGCAAACTTTTTGTATATTTATAATTTTGGTAGTTTTATCACTATAAGTATCTATGGAGATAAAGTAAATAATCAATACTCCAACTAGTATATAAGCAATTGAACTAAGTATAAATGAAGAGAGATATCTATGCATGATTTTTATAACCTAATAAGAAATTATAGAGTGTAGGAAGATAAAAAAGATTTAGAATCGTTCCCCATAAAAGCCCAAAGCCAATAGCAATAGCTAAGGGTTGAAATGTTACGGCTTGAGCCGTTGCAAAAAATATCAGTGATGAAAGCCCAATAATTGTAGTAACAGAAGTAAGTACAATAGGTCTAAATCTTCTTGCGGCAAGAGTGAAAATATCATCTTTATGTGTTGCGGTTTTTATCGTTGCCATCATCAAGATACCATCGTTTACGATAACGCCTGCCAGCCCCAGCGTACCTATGAGGGAGGGGAGTGAGATATTAATACCCATAATAAAATGACCTACATAAACGCCAAGAATTGAGAAGGGAATGACCGACATTACTATTAAGGTCTCTCTTATGGAGTCAAAAAGATATAAAATAGAGAGAAAGATTAAAATCATAGCAACTATTGATGCTAATATCATCTCCGATTGCATGCTCTTTTTTTGTTCTGCTTCGCCTTTAAGTTTCAACTCCAATCCCTCTTCTTTTAATTTTTGAATTGTCGGCTCTATCTTTTGTAAGACTTCTGTCGCTGTCGTTTTAAAAGGGTCAACATTTGCAAAAACATAAAAGTTGGTATGGCCGTCATCTTTGACTAGCATCTCTAGGGCAGTCACTTTTTCAAATTCACAAATATCCTCAAGCTTTACAAAGGTGTTGTTTTGTAGAGGTATTTCGAGTTTTTTAAAACTCTCCAAATCATCTTTAAAATTGAATGATTTTATCTTTACATCCAAAAGCTCTTTTCCATCATAGATTGTGGCAATCTTAAGAGAGAGGTAGAGTTTTGAGACATAGTTACCTAGGAGTTTTTCGGTAATGCCTAGCTCCTCGCCGTAACGGTTGAGTTTAAGTTTAATCTCATCAGTACCGACTTTGATATCGTTACCAAAATATTCTATGCCCTCAATTTTGCTAAAACTATCTTCTATGGTTCTTACGGCTTTTATCGCTTTTTGATAATCATCGCTAATGACACCGATGCGAATATCCGCTTTTGTATTTCCCATCTTATTTTCCACTACCATGAGGTTGTTTAAATGAAATTTTTGTTCATACTTCTGTTCTTTTAGCCAAACTCTTAAATCTTTTGAAATATTTTGTGAGGAGATATCTCTGATTCTACCTTTTGGGTCATAATAAAAACTAAGGTAAGGCGTGATGTATTTATCTACAAAATTTTCGGGTTTCATTTTGTGTAACTCTAAAGATATATAGCCGACATACGGGTAAATTTCAGTGGTGCCGGTAGCACTTCTTCTGTATCCTGCGGTAGAGCTTACTTGCTTTACAAAAAATCTCTTCTGCTGTTTTAGTATCTCTTTTTCTAAGGTTTGCACAATATTTAAAGACTCCTCAAGTGTTGTTGTGGGATCTGCTTTAAATGTAATACTTATGGAGGAGTCGTCAAAGGGCTGAAACATCTGAAATTTTGATTTTTGTACGCCGTAAAAGATTAAAAGAGGCACAATTATGAGAAATGTCATCAGAAAACTTTTTTGATAATAAACAAGAAAGCCTAAGGCTTTTTGATAGAGTAGATTTACTCTCTCCCAGGAGCGTGTTTTTGAGTTTGAACTTAAAATATGTGTAGCATGAAGTGGCAGAAAGATAAATGACTCTATGAGCGAAGCAACAACAAGTGCACTAAAGGCTATTGGTATGAGTTGAACTATCTCTCCTAGTTTTCCGCTTATCATCAAAAGAGGTATAAAAGAAAATATAGTAGTTATAGAGGATATAACTACCGGTTTTGCGACCTCTTTTGCTCCTAGATAGGCTGCTTCTTTTGCACTGTAGCCTTTTTCAATATATTGTTGGATATTTTCACTCACAACAATGGCATCATCGACAATAATTCC
>NZ_JALNZY010000035.1 GCF_023229105.1 Sulfurimonas sp. | reverse complement strand
TCCAGACTGGGAACCAATTATGAAAAAGGCTTCTGCCGTTATAACAAACCGCGGAAGCCGTACCTGCCATGCAGCGATTGTCGCTAGAGAGATAGGAGTTCCTGCTATTGTCGGATGCACAGATGCCACAAAGGTGCTTCATGATGGACAAGCAGTTACAGTAAGCTGTGCGCAGGGCGATGAGGGATATGTTTATGAGGGAGAGCTTCCCTTTAATGTTGAAACCATAAATATGAAAGAGTTAAAACCAACTAAAACCAAACTCTTCCTCAACATCGGCAACCCGGCAGAGGCTTTTAACTTTGCAAAGATGCCAAATGACGGCGTGGGGCTTGCTAGAATGGAATTTATCATGAACAACTCCATAAAAGCACACCCCATGGCGCTTGTTGATATGCATAAAGGAAAAAGCGTAAAAGATGAGGATAAAATCCGCTCCTTTATAGCTCCTTACAGTGACACAAAAGAGTTCTTTTTACAAAAATTAAGCGAAGGGATTGGAATGATTGCGGCAGCCTTTTATCCAAAACCCGTCATCATCAGAACTAGTGATTTTAAAAGCAACGAATATCGCAATATGCTTGGCGGCTTTATTTATGAAGCGGTTGAAGAAAATCCTATGATAGGCTTTCGGGGTGCTAGCCGCTACTATGACGAGAGTTACCGCGAAGCGTTCGAGTGGGAGTGTGCGGCACTAAAGAGAGCAAGAGACGATATGGGTTTGGATAACATTAAAATAATGCTTCCGTTTGTCCGTACGCCGCAAGAGGGGAAAAAAGTCATAGAGATTATGAGCAAAAAAGGGTTAACGCAGGGCAAAAATGGACTTGAGATTTATGCCATGTGTGAGATTCCTACAAATGTCATTTTGGCAGACAAATTTTTAGAGCTCTTTGATGGCTACTCCATCGGCTCAAACGACCTCACACAACTTACTCTTGGAGTTGACAGGGAGAGTGAAAAAATCGCTCACATCTTTGATGAGAGAGACGAAGCAGTTATGCGAATGCTACAGATGGCAATAGAGGCTTGCAAAACAAGAGGAAAATATATAGGCATCTGCGGGCAAGCACCTTCTGATTATCCAGAAATTACTGAGTTTTTGGTGCAAAATGGCATTGATTCCATCTCTCTTAACCCAGACTCACTCCTTAAAATGCGTCAAGTTATTAGTGATATGGAGAGTCGTTTATAAAAAATACGCCCAACTAAGCGCTACTTTTTCTTCTTAGCGCTTTTTTGTGCTTTTTCTTTCTTTGTGAAGTCTTTGATGTTCTTTTTGACTTCTTGCTTCAACTCTTTTTTTAACATCGCTTTTAACTCTTTTTTTACGATTTTTTGAACTTTTCTCTTATCAATCATCTTAAATCCTTTAATTTTATATGTTATATCATAGTCGCTATGAGCTTAAGATACCCTATAATCATCTATTTTACATGTAGCTCTAAAAATATGATAAAATTGCGCCTATGAAATTTAATGTACTGCTCTCAATACTCTTTGCTATTGTTACAAGTTTTGCTGCTATACATGAAGTGGAGCATATTGAGCACAACGACAGCTCTTCATGTCTAATATGTACCATTAACAGCAACTTAGTATCTGGTGATGCAGTCAATTTTACTGCTGATGTTGAGCTTTTTCATTTTGAAGTAATTGTTCACAACGCTCCTGTTTCATATCTTCACATACAAACAAGCTCAAACCAAAACCGCGCTCCGCCTGCACTATCCTAAACTCAAAAAACAATTATTACAAAAACAAAAAATATATTATTTATTAGGATAAAAAATTATGAAAAAAATATTATTATCAAGCACGCTGTGTGCGGCTTTAGTTTATGGTGCAGAGGTGCTTCCTGTTGAAAAAAGAACTTTTGATCAGTCGAAATTTATTCCCGATATCTCTTTGATTTTAGATGCTTCTTATGTGGACAGAAGCGTAAAAGACGATGAGGCGGGGCATCTGGAACTTCCGGGTGTAGCCCACGGTTTACTAGGTTCACATTCACATGGAGACAGCAATCATGCGACCTACAATGCAAACAACGGTTTTAACCTTAACTATGCAGAGTTGGTACTCTCTAGCTCAGTAGATCCATTTTTTACGATGGACGGTGTCTTTCACTTTTCAGAAAACGGAGTTGAGATAGAGGAACTTTTCTTTACCTCAAATGCTCTTGGATACGGCACAAGAATAAAAGGCGGAAAATTTAACTCAAACTTCGGATACTTAAATGAACAGCATCACCATACTTGGGATTTTGCAGATATGCCTTTGGTATATGAAGCGTTTTTAGGGATGCACGGCATCAATGAAAATGGTGCACAGATACAGTGGACTGCTCCGACTCCGTTTTATTTAATGGCAGGATTTGAAGTGCTTCAAGGCGAAAATGAACAGATGTTCGGCAACGAAACTATCGGCGATGTAGAAAACCCTATAGCAGAGGGCAAAGATGGTCCGACTCTTTATGTAGGATATGTAAAAGCATCTTATGACATAGGCAATACGACTCTTTTAGGCGGGCTCTCTTATGCTCAGGGCGAATCAAGAATAAACCACAGCGCTGATGAAGAAAATCCGCACGCTTTTAGCGGAGATGCAAAGCTCTACGGTGCCGATTTTGTTGTTTTACATGCGCTTGATTCTTACAAATCCCTCAAACTCCAAACAGAATACTTAGCCAGAGAACTTGATGGCACACAGTACGCCCTAGATAGTGATGCAAACGTAATAGGTTCCCCTGCGATACTCAAAAAACAAGACGGTCTCTATTCTCAACTAATTTACACACACGATAAAAACTGGAGAATGGGCGTGAGATACGATACTATCTTACGAAATGACATAAAGACAAACGGTGCAACGGTAGAACAGCCTAGCAATCTTGATAAATACACAGCGATGATAGAGTATCATACAAGCGAGTTTGCAAGATTTAGAGTTCAGTACAGCCGTGATAACTCTATGTTTAACGAAAATGGACAAAGAGAGAAGATTGATACAATCATCTTCCAAGCAAATATCTCTATAGGTGCACATGCGGCACACTCATTTTGATTTTTGATACCCATTTGAAAATTACAAAGCATCTTATATTTCAAGATGCCAAATATTGCCTCTCTTGAGGCAGATTGGAGTAGATTTGAAAAAATTATTAACACTGTTGATTCTCTTACCCTTAACGCTCTTAGCTCATCTAAATATTGCGGTAAGCTACCCTTATATAGGTGCGCTAACAAAAACAGTAGGAGGCGAACACATAACAACAACTGTTTTGGCAAAAGGAAACTGGGATCCGCACTTTATTATCCCACGCCCTTCACTTATTGCAAAAGTGAGAAATGCTGATGCGCTTATTATGAATGGAGCTCAACTTGAGATAGGCTGGCTTCCTCCCCTTATAAACCGTGCAGGAAATCCAAAAACTTCGCCAAACACTCCGACTTTTTTAAACCTTTCGCACCATATAGAGCTTATAAACAAGCCTAGCGAAGTGGATAGAAAAGACGGCGACATCCACCCAGACGGAAATCCGCACTTTCATCTTAATCCTGAGAACATTCTTATTTTAGCTAATGTTATAAAGGAGTTTCTTATCTCTATAGATACACCAGACAGAGCTATCTATGAGAAAAATTACGCTGATTTTTCTAAAATATGGAAAGAAAAAATGGTGCTTTGGAGCCAGAAAATGAGCGACAAAAAGGGTTTGAAGGTTATTCAGTTTCATGATAATCTAGCTTATTTTAACAAGGCATATGGACTCTCAAACATAGGAACAATCGAGCCTCTACCCGGAATTCCTCCATCATCAAGACACACAATTAAGACAATTGAGCTTATACAAAAAGAACAGCCTTGCTGCATACTCCATGATGTTTACCACTCAACAAAAACAGCCGATTTTATAAGCCAAAAAACAGGAATAAAGGTAGTTTTGATGCCTCATGACATAGAATCTCTAGAAAATATTGACAACCTAGCTTCACTATTTGACTACTTGACAAGCGCTATAAAATGATAGATATTCTACTTGTTCCCATAGCTCTAGTCATTATACTTGTGATGTTGCACTCCTACTTTGGGATGGAGATACTAAAGCGGGGTATCATCTTTACAGACCTTGCAATTGCGCAGTTTGCGGCTCTTGGATCCTCTATGAGCCTTGGTTATTTTCATGAAGAGCATTTCTATCTTTTAACTCTTAGTTTTGCCTTATTTAGCGCATTTCTTATAGCCTTTGCATCAACGAGAAAGTTGCATCTAGAAGCCTTCATCGGTATTTTATATGTTTTAGGTGCGAGCGGGATTATGATGGTACTTTCGCACTCGGCTGAGGGGATGGAACACTTCAAGTCACTACTTGCTAGTGATATACTCTTCACGCCTCCGATTGAAGTTGCAAAAAGCGGGGTTATCTACGCTTTTATAGCACTTGCGCTCTTTTATGTCTACCCAAAACTAAGCGGTTTCATCAAGGAGCTTCTCTTCTTCTCGCTCCTTGCCATTACCGTTACCTCATCCGTTTCACTTGCAGGTGTTTTTGTAGTTTTCGTGCTACTTATTGCACCTCCTTTTGTAGCTCTGTCGTTAAACTTTAAAAAACCTTTGCTTGGAAGTTTCTTTTTTGGATGGTTTTTTAGTATAAGTGCGATTATACTATCATACTTTTATGACTTGCCAACGGGCTACAGTATCGTCTTTTTAGGCGCATTTTTAACTGCAACTGCTGTTTTAGCAACATCAAAAAAGGCACATGGGAACTGATATGAAATTTCCAAACGAGTGGACGCAAAAAGAGTTTTTACAAAACAAAAAAGAGCTTGAGGCAAAGGGCATAAAGGTGCTGCTTATAGATACCATTCTTGCTTCTATTGAAAAAGCAGACACGGTAATTTATAACCCTTTTGAGTTAAATAAAGAGCCTGAGGGAAGTGTCTTTGTATTTTACTGCGACAGCGGAAAAGCAACACTAAACAGGCTTCAAGAGTATAAAAAAAAGTTTCCAAAATATCACTGTATCTCACTTCGCGGCGGCAGAGGATATTGGCGGATAAATATGATGATTCCTGATGAGTGAACATGAAAAACAGCTAGAGTGCTCTATACAAAACCTCCGCAACGGAAATTTTTACGATGCGCATGAAGATTTAGAGCTTCTCTGGTTTGCTAGAAGATTTGAAAAGTCAGATGAAGTTAAGCTCATAAAAGGGTTTATAAATGCTTGCGTCTGTTTTGAACTTTATAAAAAAGGCAAGACAGAGCAGTCGAAAAAAGTTTGGATTAACTACCTAAAATATAAAGATTTAACCGAGTGCATAAACTCCCCACATGCAGAAAAATATCGCCTACTTAGGGATGAAATTGAGATAATCAAGAAGAGTTTTATAAAGTAGTCGGTAAACTTTGCGTTATGAAATTTTTACTACTAATCACTCTTATAACAACGCAATATGTTTTTGCTCTAGTCACAATCGCTCCAGTTGAGATTGGTGATAAACCCGGTCTCTCAAGCACTATCGAAGCAGCTTTAGAGACAAAAAGAGGAAACAGCGATACAGACGACTACAAAGCCTCTGCAAGAACAACGTATGACAGCAACGAGAGTTACGTTGCATGGGTAGAAGTATCCGGCGCATACGGCAAAGCAAACAAAGAGGAAAATACAAATAAACTCTTCTCGCATGCAAGATACATTCGCGCTATAACAAAAGAGACCATCAGGGGCGAGCTCTTTTTACAACTACAAAATGATGAGTTTAAAGAGATTAAAAGCAGAGCACTCGGCGGTATCGGTGCTAGATTTAAACTGCACGGTATATGGCAAAACTCAAGAGGCTTTCTTGGTCTTGGCGCTTTTTACGAGGATATTGTTTATAACAATCCGCTTTTAAATCCATCAGAGCAGAACATAAGAGCAAATGCATACTTTGCCTACTCTATTAATTTTAACAAAAGCGCATCCATCGCATATACCCTTTACTATCAACCAAAAGTCAACGATTTTAGCGACAATGTTCAATCCCATGAGGTAGAATTAAAGCTGGGTATTTACAAAAATCTTTTTTTAAAGTTTGCTCTCTCTTACGATACAGACAGCAAACCTCCCGTTGGCGTTCGCAAGTATGATCTTACACAAAATACATCTTTTGTCTTTAGCTTTTAATTCTGCTTTTGTTATAATCAAATACCTTAAAGGATAGAAGATGAATCTCTCAAAATATAGTGATTTGGCAATAATGTACGCCGGAGAGTACAGTTTGAAAATCGTTGCTGCCTTAGCGATATTTTTTATAGGAAAATGGGTAGTGAGAAAAATCACTGCCTTGATAAAAAAGCTGATGCTAAAAGCGCAGGTGGATTTAACACTTATCAAATTTTTAGAAAAGGTGCTCTACTTTTCGCTTCTTGTCGTCATTACTCTGGCCTCTTTAAATGCGCTTGATATAAATACGACCTCCTTTATAGCACTATTTGGTGCGGCATCCTTAGCTGTGGGTTTAGCACTCAAAGACTCTCTCTCAAACATAGGCGCGGCCATTCTTATTATAATCTTTAGACCTTTTAAAGTAGGAGACCTTATAGATGCAGCAGGAGCCTCAGGCACGGTGGAGGAGATAAATCTATTCTCAAGCATAATGCTTACACCTGATAATAAATCCATAATAATTCCAAACTCTTCAATTATCAACTCAAATATAACAAACTACTCAAGCAAACCGATACGCAGGATAAACCTTGTTTTTGGGATTGATTACACCGACGACTTAAAACTTGCGAAGGAGACGCTTATGCAAATTATAAAAGAGGATGAGAGGGTTCTACTAGATCCTGCTCCTCTTGTTGCAGTCGGGGAATTGGCAGAAAATAGCGTGAACTTTGTATTTCGTGTTTGGGTAAAAACAGAGCAGTATTGGAATGTTCACTTTGACATGTTAGAAAAAGTCAAATTGGCGTTTGATGAAAAGGGCATCTCAATCCCTTTCCCACAAATAAATGTACATCTACAAGGGCAAAAGAGCGAATAGTAATCTATTTTGCTTGAGCCTTCTTTGTGATTCCCCAAAGATGCAAGGAGTAAGTCGCCATAAGTGCAATAAAAGTCGCACTTAAAAATAGGTAGCTTGGATAAAGCTCATAAACATATCCTGCGATTAACGCCCCTAGAAATGCTCCAAATCCGTAAGTTATTCCTGAGAAAAACTGCTGTGCAAGCGATTTGTGTTTATAGAGATAAAAAAGATAGCTTATTGCCGCCGAGTGAAAGAGCGCAAAACTAAGTGCATGAAGAGCCTGTGATGCAAATAAAATAGTTATATTTTCCGGAAATAAAAAGAGCATTAGCCATCTTATAGCAGTTATAAAAGTTGTGGCTTGAAGGATTACAAGCAGATTTTTGCGAAGAAGAGTCCCCTGAAAGTAGAGCATAAAGATTTCAACCACAACTCCAAAACTCCACAAATAAACCGCAATATCTAGACTAACATTATGGTCGGTTACATAGATGGTAAAAAAGTTGTAAAATGAACCAAAACTTACCTGCATAAGTGTTAGCCCCACCCATAATCTCCAATCTTTTAAGATATTTATGTCGTTTATGGTATCTTCACTTTTATCCAAAAGTGCATCAGCTTTTTTTGCGATTATGTAAGCTACCATCGATGTAGTAAATGCTAAAACCAGCAAGTACATGAGTGCCACATCAGCAGAGCTCAAAAATCTGACTAAAACAAGCGCTACTAAGATAAAACCTACCGAACCAAAGAGTCTAATCTTGCCATATTTCTCTTTTCCCAAATATTTAAGCGATATTAGCTCAACATAAGGAAGCACTATGCTAAGCCCTACCCCAAGGCTGATGTTTGAAAAAAGAAGTTTATAAAAATTGTCCAATGAAAAATAAAGAGATATGGCGCTTAAGCACATAATAATAAGCGATATATTAAAGCTTGTTATGTTTATCTTCAACCCTTTTATAAATGCAAAAGGTACTATAAAACGCACAAGCGGAGCTGCTGCGAATATGATGCCTATTTCACTAGCACCGTATCCGCTCATAAAGAGGACTTTAGGTAGAAATATTATATAAACACCAATAATCGAGAAGTAAAAAAAGTAAAATATTGCTAATAAAATTGACATTCGAGATTATAACCTAAAGAATGAGAATATAATGCGGGAGAAAAAGCATAAATATATAAAAATATTTCACTGGGTAGAACTTCTTTTTGAAGAGTCATATATTTATCATTTATTCTGTAATTAGGGATTAATATTGTCTTAAAAATTTTAAAAATATGCTACAATCCCGACAATATTTCAAAGATAATTGAAAGACAAAATAAATCTTAATAATTAACTAAAAGGTATCTTTATGCTAAAAGAGATGGCAGATAATGATTTTATAGTATCTAAAACAGATTTGAAAGGCAAAATAACTTATTGTAATAAAATATTTATGGAGATGGCGGAATACAAGGAGGAAGAACTGCTTGCAAAGCCGCACAGTATTATAAGACACCCCGATATGCCAAAAGCTGTTTTTAAATATCTATGGGACACTATTGTTACCAAACAAGAGGTCTTTGCCTTTGTTGTAAACAGAACCAAAAATAATAATCACTACTGGGTGTTTACCAATGTGACAGCCTCTGTTGATAAAAATGGCAAAATTATAGGCTACTTCTCTGTAAGAAGAAAGCCAAATCCAGAAGCTCTGGAAGTCATTATCCCTCTGTACAAAGAGATGTTAAGGGTTGAAAAAAGCCAAGGAATAGAAGCCTCATTTAAAGTTTTAACAGACATATTACAAGAAAAAGGAGTAGGTTATGACGAACTTATCATCTCTCTTCAAAAATAGACAAAGCACCCTGCTCTTTATAACAGTTCTATCTATTGGAATATATGCACTAATTATTCAAAATTTTATCTTCTTTGGCTTGATGCTTCTGGTTTTAATCGCTTCTGCTTTTATAAGAGCAGATAACGACTACGAATCAAAATCTCCAACATACCAATCAATGATTAAGGTTTTAAAAGAGGTTTCTAATGGCGAACTTGAGGGGCGCGTCACTCACATACCCGACAATGACTCTATCGAATCACAGTTTGCATGGAGCCTAAACAATGCTCTTGATCAACTCGAAGCATTTATAAGAGATGTGCACGCATCTATCGAAAACGCTTCGCGCGGTAAAAACTATAGACTTACATATACCTCAGGGCTTCACGGAAGTTTCTACACTACTTCAAATGAACTAAACGGTATTATGGGTTATATAGCACAAGGGTTCACTTTAAAAGCAAAAGGCGAACTCTCGCAAAAGCTAAATGCTCTAAGCGGCGGAGCAAGCAACGCATTTGAAACAATCCTTAGCGACATCACTCTTGCACAGCAAGATTCCACAGCGATTGCTGATGTATCAAAAACAACAGCGGCCCTCTCTTCAAAAAGCTTACAAGGCGTTAAAAATATAAGTGAAAGTTTCAATGCACTTGTGAGTCATATATCCTCTTCTCATAACGCTATTGTAAATCTTGAACATAGATCAAACGAGATTTCGGTTATAGTTGGGCTAATCAAAGATATAGCAGACCAGACAAATCTGCTCGCACTCAACGCTGCTATAGAAGCAGCTCGTGCAGGTGAGCATGGACGCGGATTTGCAGTTGTTGCCGATGAGGTAAGAAAACTTGCAGAAAGAACTCAAAAGGCTACAAACGAAATTGAAACAACAATATCTACCCTCAAACAAGACTCTAATGATATAAGTGCAAACTCTGAGAACATTTCAGAAATTGCACAAAAATCAAATTATGTCGTAAACGAGTTTGAACAGACATTCTCTCAACTAAACGTATTTGCAGAGCAATCGGCTGATACATCTAAAAAAATACAAAGCAGACTAATGGCAACATCAATGAAAGTTGAACTTGCTCTATTTAAAACAGATGCTTATTCATCAATATTTGAGTTAAAAGAGTCTTATGTATACAATGACCATACAAGCTGTAATATTGGTAAATGGTACATAAGCGAAGGAGCAGAGTATTTCGGGCATACAAACGCTTATAAAAATATTGGGGAGATTCACAAAAAAATTCATAGCTCCATTACTGGCAATCTATATTTTATTAAAAACGACTTGGCTTTCAAAAGTGAAAACATAGATAGCATAGTTCAAAATTTTAAAGAGATGGAAGATGCGGCAGATAATATGTTTAAACAACTTGACAATATTGTGAAAGAATTTTAAATTATTTACCTATGATTAACTTATAATTAATATAATTATTCATCTCAATTATGTTCAACCCCTTTCATTTTTGAGACAGATACAACCTATAAATTATTTTATTATCCATTCCTTTCTCCTCCCCTTTTTTTTCGGGATGGATAATTATGCTAAACTTCTAACATGAAAAAAATTCTCCTAACAACGCTAAATTCAAGATTTACACACACATCAATTGCGCTTAGATATCTCTATGCAAACTTAAAAGAGCTCCAAGATGATGCGATGATACTGGAGTTTAGCATCAATGATGCCGTGCAAAATATCGCAGAAAAGCTTCTTGCGCATAAGCCTGAGATTATAGGCATTGGCGTTTACATTTGGAATGTTTCATATGTGAGCGAACTTATCCATCTCCTCAAAAAAGTCTCCCCAAATACAAAAATTATCTTAGGCGGTCCGGAAGTTTCACATGAGCCTTTTCGAGTTAACCTTGATAGTGCTGATTTTATCATTCAAGGGGAGGGAGATATTGCTTTTTATGAACTCTGCGTTGCTATTTTAAATAACTCTGCCACTCAAAGAGTTATAAAAATGAGTTTGCCTTCACTTAAAAACATAGCGCTTCCTTATAGATTTTACACCGATGATGACATTAAAAATAGATATATATATGTTGAAGCTTCACGCGGTTGCCCTTTTGAGTGTGAATTTTGTCTCTCCTCCATGGATGAAAAAGTAAGAGCGTTTGATCTTAATGTGCTTTTAGAGGAGTTTGAACTTCTTTGGCAAAGAGGAGCAAGAAATTTTAAGTTTATAGATAGAACATTCAATCTAAATATAAAAACTGCCAATAGACTCTTAGACTTTTTTTTAGAGAAAAAACCGCCCTATTTTGCGCATTTTGAAGTTGTTCCCGACCACTTTCCAGATTCACTAAAAGCCAAAATCTCTCTATTTCCAGAGGGTGCTTTACAGCTTGAAATCGGCATACAAACACTAAACTCAGAGATTGCTGCTAATATCTCAAGACCTCTAAAACTTGAGAAAATCAAAGAGAATATAAAATTTTTGCAAGATGAAACAAATGCTCACATGCATCTTGATTTAATAGTAGGACTTCCGGGAGAGACACTTGAGAGTTTTGGAGCCAACCTTGATGAACTTGTGCGTTTAAGCAATAGCGAGATACAGATAGGCATCCTTAAAAAACTCTCTGGAACTTACATAAACCGCCATGATATAGAGTGTAAAATGATATATAGCGATATTCCGCCATATGACGTGCTACAAACCTCTACACTCTCATTTGAAGATATACAGATAATGAAAAGATTCTCTAGGTTTTGGGATTTAACATATAATAGCGGCAACTTTAAACAGAGTGTCAAACTTATTTGGCAAGAGCAAAGTGTATTTGAGCGTTTTTACGATTTTAGCGCTTGGATTTACTCTCAAACTGATTCTACTTGGAAAATTTCTCTGCAAAGATTAGGCGAGCTGCTTTTTACATACCTTTGTGAAATAAAAGGAGTAAATACCGAATTTGTTGCAAAAACTATGCTTGAAGATATGATGAAACTCAAAGGTAGAGCAGTTGCACATTACCTCAAAAAATACGCCGATAATCTAAATATAAATAACAAGAAAGGGACGTCAGGTTTTAACAAAAGACAGCAATAAAAAGGGTGTTAAAAGACAAATTACATATGTCGTGTGAGAAAAAATTACGAAGTCAATGAGTCCAAACTATAATCCTCTGGAGTTCAGCCCTCTGGCTATAGCTTCGTTTATCTCCTTTTTGTATTCAGGATTCAATCTTGCAAGCTCACTGTCAAAAGCTATAATCATATCTTTGTTTGCATTTGGATGTCTGCATATTGTAAAAAGAATATCTATATATGTATCAAAATCGGGGTGGGGTCTAAATCCGAGTTTTTTATGAACTTTGCCATGATATTCTATAATAAGTGTTAAAGCATTTGAGAGAGCATCTGCATTTGATCTTTTATTTTTTATAACACTTACTAGATAAAACAAATCCGTATTTACGGAAGGATCAGTCTCTTTTTTTGGCTCCTCTTTATGAGGCATCTCTTTTTTGGGAGCCGGAGATGATTTTTTTTTAATTTTTATATCTTTGTTAGGTTCTAAAAAGAGTAAAAAAATTAAAATTGCCAAAATTGCAATCAGCCCCATAATGCTTTTTACTATTAACTCTGCGTCCATTTTTTCTGCTTTTTTTATATTGTATCTTACCAAGGGTAAAGAAACTGATATTTCTATATAAATTTATAAATGTCATATTAAACTAGATTGATTATTGGTGGACAGCTAGGGATTTGAACCCTAGATAGATTGCTCTATACCCGCGTTCCAGGCGAGCGCCTTCGACCACTCGGCCAGCTGTCCGTAAAAGAAGTGCAATTTTACCCTCAAAAGCCTTAAGAATAGCTCTAAAACAACAGCGCTTTAGAGTGAAAAATCACTATAGTCATATTTTTGCAAATCTATGTAGTATTTTTTATCTATCTCTATAACCCTAGGGTCCTCTTTTTCTCTTGCTTTAAACTTCTCTTTTATCTTTAATCTCTTTTTTTTGGAAAAATCTTTGCTTTTGAGGTATTTGCTAAGAGAGACTAATCTTTTTTCCTCTGCCAAATCCTCTTTTTGAATATGTTCTATCTCTGCTTCAAATGACTCGTCTGGAGCATTTAAAATAAATTTTGAAGAGATTGCGTTTATGATGTTTTTTAACTGCTCATCTTTTTCTTTATAAATCTGCTCAATTTTTTCTCTCTCTTGTAAAAGCATCTGCTCTTTTTGATCTCTTAGGCTTCTTGTTTCACTCTCAAGCGTCTCTACTTTTTGCTGTAGTTTTGCATTTTGTTCCTCTAAGAGTTTATAGTATCTCTCATCTGCAAAGGAGGCTGTTTTTTTGCCGTTCGTGTTTGCTGTTTTTGCCTGTGCACTCTTGTGCTCGCTTAGTATAACAAGCTTTACACCATCTTCTATAACGCTCTGCAGGGAGCCTCTTCTTATGCGGTTATGGATTGCCTCTTTTGAGACGCCAAGCTTATCGGCGGCATCCGGGATGGTAAGTTTTGTCATGTCGGCGTCCTATCTCATATTTTCAAATACAAGCGGCGCTTCCCACTCCATGGAACGAATAGTTGCAATAACTTTTTGCAAATCATCTAATTTAGCCCCCTTGACTCTGATGGAATCACCCTCTATCTGAGCGGTAACTTTGAGTTTGAGATTTTTTATCTCAGCTGTGATTTTCTTAGCCTCTTTTGATTCAATGTAGTCAACTATTTTAAAAGTTACTTTGCGATTGTTGCCGCTTGAGTCTTCTGTTTTTAACTCTTCAAGCACTTTTGAGGAGAGATTCTGTTTTAAAAGCTTTGCTATAACAATATCTTTAAGTGCTTCAAGCTTGTTATCACTTGAAGCAATAAGCACTAAAAGCTTATCTTTCTCTTTATAGTTGATTTCATACGGTGTTCCCTTAAAATCATAACGATTTGCAACCTCTTTATCTACAAGATTGATAGCATTTTTAAAGCTCTGCATATCAATCTTTGCGCTTATATCAAATGAGTATTCTTTTGCCATTTTCAAAACCTTTTATAACATAATGTAGATTATAACATATTTTTTTAAAGTGTGTTAGTAGTTTTAAAAAACAGGACTTCCATCATTAAATCCGCCAAAATTGCCAAAACTTGGATCCATATAGCCAAACATGGAACTTTTTGCCCTTAATTTTTCTATATCTGCTTTACTTGAGATTCTCTGCGGACACACAAGAGTGCATTCGTTGCATAGCGTACAATCCCAGACGCCGTTTGTCTGAATAGTCTCTATTTTCTCTTTTGGATTTGACTCTCTTTTATCGCTAACATAACGCCAAACTCTTGTTAGTGAAAATGGTCCTAGAAATTCGCTATTTACTGCATAAACAGGACATGCACTATAGCATGAGCCGCATAGTATGCAGTCACTTTGAAGTTCATTTATATGTTGATTTTCTATCGAAAGCGAAATATCCTCTGAAAGCAAGCTTTGCCATGCTTTTGCTTTTTCATTAAAAGCATAAGCTTTATCCATATCTACAACCAAATCACGAAGTACAAGAGTGTTGCGAAGCGGCTCTATCAAATCGCCCTCTTTTACATGGTATGAACATGCCAAAACCTCCCGTTTGTTTACTCTCATGGCACAACTTCCACAAACACTGCTTCTGCATCCACTGCTATATGAAAGAGATGGGTCTTGAGTGCTTTTTATTTTATTTAACGCCTCTAAAAGAGTTCCACCTGCTATGTCTACCTCATACTCTACAACACTCTCTCTTTTGATATTAATTTTCATAACTGATTTCTCCATCTATATCTATAACAGTATGGGCTCTATATTTTTCATTGCTTATCGGGGCATCAACTCTAAAGTGCGCGCCTCTGCTCTCATCTCTGCTTATGGCACTTAGCAAAACCGCCTCCCCTAGTAGGAGCATATTTTTAAACTCTAAAAACTCTATAAGGTTTGTGTTGTACTCTTTTGTTTTATCACTCACACCCATTTTTGGCAGAGCTTTTCTCATCTCTTGAAGCACTTTTAAAGTCTCTTCTAGTGCATCCTTATCTCTTTTTATCCCGACATGTTTGTAGAAGAGCTCGCCCAAATACGCATGATTTTCATAAAAGTTACTCTCGTTTATCTGCTTTTTTATCTCTACAATCTCTTTTTCAAAAAACTCTTTTTGCCCCGATATATCTACTCTCTTGCTGAAACTTTTAGCATATTTAACAGCACTCTCTCCCGCTTGCCTGCCAAAAACTACAAGCTCTAAAAGAGAGTTTCCTCCAAGTCTGTTTGCTCCATGAACTTTATGGTTCGCGCACTCTCCCGCTGCAAAGAGTCCATTGATGCATGTCGAGGAGTTCATATCCACCTCTATGCCACCCATAGTATAGTGTGCTGCTGGCTTAATGGGGATAAGGTCATGCACTGGATTAATATCTTCATAAAGCTTTGTGAGTTTTACCTCTTGAGGTAGCTCTTTTTCTATAAACTCTGCACCCAAATGGCGAATATCCAGATAGATATCTTCCCCCTTTGCTATCTCGTCATAGATAGCTTTTGAGACCTTATCACGAGGCGCAAGCTCATCCACAAATCTCTTATGCTTTGAATTTAAAAGATGCCCGCCCGCACCTCTGGCACTCTCTGAGATAAGAATAGAGGAATTTTTCAAAGCAGTAGGATGAAACTGCACAAACTCCATATCACTCACTCTTGCCCCTGCTCGTAGTGCCGCAGCAATGCCGTCACCCGTAGAAGATACCGAATTTGTAGAGAAGTTGTGATAGAGTCTGCTGTAGCCTCCTGTCGCGATAATAACGCTTGATGCTTCATATATCTCTACCTCGCCGCTTCTTTTGTTGAGCAAACTTACGCCGCAGATATATTTTTTACCACTCTCCTCGAGCTGGGTTAAAAGCTCCAACAAATATCTCTCATTTAAAATCTCGATTTGTGCGGCAAGAACTCTGTCGTAAAGCGTATGAAGAATTTTCAAGCCAGTATAATCCTGAGCATAACAAGCGCGCGCGGCATATGCACCGCCGAGTTTTCTTTGGGCAATTTTAGACTCGGGTGTTCTGCTAAAGGTAACACCTATACTATCTAGCCATGCTACGGCTTTTGGCGCCTCCTCGCACATATATCTTACAGCGCTCTGCTCTGCTAAGCCTTTTGCGGATTTGAGTGTGTTTTGGATATGCATCTCTACGCTGTCGCCCTCATCACACGACAAAACGGCATTTATTCCCCCTTGAGCCATACATGTTTGACTCCTTGTGGGATACTCTTTTGTTATAACCGTTACTTCTGCACCGTTTTCATGAGCATTTAACGCGGCAACAAGACCTGCCCCTCCAGCTCCTATGACTATGACTCTATTTTTCATCACTCTTCCTCGCTTGGAGCTATTTTGATTGTAAATTATACCACAAGAGCCAAAAGTGCATATCTTGCAATCCTCAAACTTCCCGCGATTAAAACAAACCAGACAAACCTAAGCCTAACAACACCCGCAACAAGTGTTAGTGGGTCGCCAATGATGGGCAACCAGGAGAGTAAAAGTGCGTAGTAGCCGTATGTGTGTCCATAGCCGTACGCTTTAGCTCCTGCTTTAGATGCTAAGAGTTTTGTTTTTGTTTTTTCATAAAGCAGATATCCTAAAAAATAATTCAAAATGATGGCAAGAATATTTCCGCAGGAGGCAAAAAGAAGTGCTTTTGGCTCAGACATGCCGCTTGAGAGAGCTGCAACAAATGCAACCTCTGAACTAAAGGGAAGAATTGTTGCTGCTAGAAAGGCTGATAAAAAAAGTGTTATTTCTGCTATGTTATCTACTTGTAAATAGTTTAATATTTTCTATCACGCCTGCTATAAGCTTCTCTCTGGCTTCAATGCTAGCCCATGCGATATGCGGAGTTATATATAAATTGTCTATGTTTTTTACATGTAAGAGAGGGTGATTTTTCTCCATTGGCTCACTTTTTAGCACATCCAAACCAAAGTAGATATTTTTCTCATCAACCACTTTTGCAACTGCCTCTTCGTTGATTATACCGCCGCGCCCAAGGTTTAAAACAACGGCTCCGTCCCTACATATTAACAATTGTTCATAATCTAATAGATTAAGAGTTTTCTCATTTAGTGGTGCATGTATGGTAACTATATGAGATGTCTTAAGTAACTCGTCTAGCTCTACTTGCTTATAATCTTGATTGTGATTTTTACCACTTGTTGAGAAGTAGCAGATCTCTGCGCCGAATGTTTTTGCTACTTTTGCCACACCCAGACCAATTTCGCCCAAGCCTATAATGCCCCATTTTTTGCCCTTTACCTCAAAAAATGGATGTGACACATCTGTAAAAATAGGGCTTTTTGCATAGTAGCCCTCTTTGACATAGTTATCATAATATTTAGAGTGCGCCAGCAGATAAAAGAGCATGGAAAATGTGTGCTGGATTACTGAGTCGGTTGAGTATCCAGAGACATTTTTCACTAACACATCTCTTTTTTTTGCGGCTTGTAAATCTACATTATTCATACCCGTAGCAGCTACACAGATAAGCTTAAGAGCAGGTGCATTTGAGATGTGAGCCTCACTTATCACAACCTTGTTAGTAACGATAACGTTTGCATCTGTTATACGTTCTTGCGTCTGTTGCGGCGAAGTTGTTTGAAAAATATCAACATCCCCGAGTTTAAAAAATTCGCTAAGAGATGTCTCGCCAAATGTAAGAGCATCAAGAATAACAATCTTCATTTATTACCCCTTGATATTTTTAATCAACTCTCTTGCTTTTTTTAGTGCCTTGTCTGCTTTATCAAAAACAAGTGCTACCGCCAATCTTCTGCCTTTGTGAGCTTCGGGTTTGGAGAAAATTCTGACAAAACTATTCTCACTAAAGAGGCTCTCATCCACATCTACGACAGGAGCATAGCTGTGTGTTTGGGATTTAAATGCAGCACTCGCACCCTCACCGTAAAATGTAAACCCAAGTGGAAGCCCTAAAACAGCACGTAAATGAAGTGCAAACTCGCTTTGTGACTGCGTAATAAGTGTTACCATTCCTGTATCATGCGGGCGAGGAGAGACTTCAGAAAAATAGACCTCGTCCCCTTTTACAAACAGCTCAACTCCAAAAAGACCACGACCGCCAAGACCGTCTGTGATTTTTTTAGCTATCTCTTGTGAGCGCTCCTTTGCAAGTGGACTCATCTGCATCGGCTGCCATGAAAAAACATAATCCCCGTCTCTTTGCTCATGACCGATTGGTTCACAAAAAATAGTCTCTTGTCCGTTTCTAGCAGTTACCATTGTTATCTCATAATCAAAATCTACAAAAGCTTCAACTATAAGCTCACTAGCATCACCGCGTGCCTCTTTTGCTGTCTCCCATGAAGCATCTATATCTTCTATGCTCTTAGCTACGCTTTGCCCATGACCCGAACTGCTCATAACAGGTTTTATAACACACGGAAAACCCATCTTTAGCGCCGCTGCTTTTAGCCCCTCTTTGGTAGTAACAAATTCGTAAGCACCAGTTTTAAGTTTTAAGACTTCAGCTGCAAATGTGCGAATATTTTTTCTGTTCATAGTTTTACTAACAGCACTTGCGTTTGGAATAACGTTATACCCTTTATCTTCGGCTTCAAAAAGAGCATCAATGCTTATAGCCTCTATTTCGGGGAGAATATAGTCTGGCTTTTCACGGTAAATAATCTCTAGCACTGCATCTTTATCTTGCATATTTACAACATAAGTGCGATGTGCTACATGGTGTGCGGGTGCATTTTGGTATCTATCGACTGCTATGACTTCAAGACCAAGCCTTTGGGCTTCAATAGCAACTTCACGACCGAGTTCACCAGAACCTAGAAGCATGATTTTTTTTGAGTTTGATTTTAATGGAGCGGAGAATTGCATCTATAATTCCTTCAATGTTTATGAAGGAATTATAACAAAATAGATTTAAAACTTATCGTTTTAACCCGATAAGCGTCTCAAGAAGAGTATCTGAAGTGGTAATGGTTTTACCGTTTGCCTGATAACCTCTTTGGATGATAATGAGCTGTGTTAACGAACGAGATAAGTCAACATTTGAAGCTTCGAGTGCGGCAGCTTGCATAAATCCGCGTCCTGCTGTTGCGGCAGTTCCTATAATCGGATCTCCAGAGTTGGCAGTTTGTATAAAAACATTCCCGCCCTCGGTTGAGAGACCTTCATTATTTGTAAACTTTGCCATACCGATTTGCGCCAAACCAAAAGAGCGCCCGTTACTAAATGAACCAACTAACGTACCGCTTTGGTCTATCCTGATGCCTACTAAATCTCCACCGGTAAAACCATCTTGGCTTATTCCTGAAGTCGATGAAGCAGAATCAAAACTTGTCATCCCGTCAAAACTGTTTGACGTACCTAGCTTAATTGCAACCTGCTGGTTTGATGCTGAACCGTTATTTGCAGTAAAGGAAACGTTTGGCGGGTTATATGTAGATAGTGAACCGTCACTGTTAAATCTAACAAAACCTTTTTTTTCATTGTACGGCAATATCGAATCAATGGTTGCCGGTTCGGGAACACTGATTTTCATATCCCATGTGCTTCCTGTTGAAGCATCTACGGAAACTTTTCTAAACTCCGTTCTAAGTGTATGTTTAGAGCCTAGCGAGTCAAAGATATCTATACTTGCCGAGTGTGTTGCTGCATTGAAGCCTTGAGAAAATGCCATTGCCGTACTTCCAGCAGGAAGAGTTGAATTTAGTGCTTCCATGTTTCTTGTAAACTTTGTATTTTCAGTTATACCACCACCAACAATACTGCCTGCATCCATTCCTGTAATCGAGAGATTGATATTATAATCATTTGCACTTCCGCCCGGATTTGATAACTCAAACTTACCCTGCTCATTTACTTTTACTTCAACATTACTTGTAGCACCGCCACCGTCGGCATTTGCTTGAGTCTCAAGAGCATAGCGGAGATCTGCAATAGTAGTAAATTTTTTATCACCTCCGGCTACCGTTGTAGCTACCGTCGGGTCATACTGATATCTATAAGCTGTAGTAACTGAATCTCCAACTAAAAAACCACTATCATCAGCGCCGCCGACCGCATTTATCCTAATATTATGTGAAGAGTTAGAGTCTGAGTTGCTGTTTGTAAGTGTTATCGTATCAGTTATAGTGTCGTATGTAGCACTTATGCCCGTTGTCGAACTCTCTGCATTGATAGCTGAGACATATCTTGCACCATTTTGGTCTGCCGAATTTCCTATCACACCACCACTCGTCGTAATCTGCTTTGTCGTACCATCATCTAGTTCAAATGTAATATCCAACTCAGCCACACCGGCAGAAACCAATCCGCC